>JASGEU010000162.1:0-28932 GCA_047606065.1 Mobilitalea sp. | reverse complement strand
TGCAAATGCAGAAGCATTTCCCATTACTGATCATCTCGTTACTTTACAGGAGCTTCAACAATTTCCCATATTAATGCTGGATAAGAAATCTACCACCAGTATATTTCTCCATAATTTATTTCTGGAAAGTTCCTTGGATCTGGTTCCTGCAATTGAACTTAGCAGTAATGATCTCCTTATTGACTTAGCCAGAATAGGTCTTGGAATTGCATTTGTCCCAGACTTTTGTACTAAGAGTATGGATAACCTATCCGTTATTCATACGAATCAGGATATCCCGGCTCGTTTGCTTGTGGCTGCTTACAATAGTGATATTCCTATTTCTGATGCTGCCAAGTTCTTTATTGACAGTTTAGTGGAGGGTAATGAGTAATAGGATTGTGTATTCTATTGCATAAAAATAAAGTTATAGCAGACTGTAAAGGATTACTTATAGACTTGTGTAATCCTTTCTTTACTTCTATAACTTCTTTTATGTTATACCCCTTATAAAAATAAAGGATATTTTATTTACTATACGGTAATGACTAACCAAGTCAAAACTGAACTATTTTAACTCTTCTAATCTGCCTTGAATTACTTTATTATAGTTTAAAACTTTTCTTTCATACTCTTCATTCATAAACTTAGAAGTAATTAAAAAATCTGCAGTCGCTCTATTATTAGCTACTGGAATGTCATAAACCGCACTGATACGAAGCAGTGCTTTAACATCCGGGTCATGTGGTTGTGATGCCAGTGGGTCCCAGAAGAAAATTACAAAGTCAATATTACCTTCTACAATACGGGAACCAATCTGCTGATCACCGCCAAGAGGACCACTATTGTACGCCTTTACCGGTAAGCCTGTCTTATCTACGATTAATCTCGCCGTTGTACCAGTTCCACACAGAAAATGGTTCTTTAAAATATCCTTGTTTTTTTCCACCCATTCAATCAATTCATGTTTCTTTGTATCGTGAGCAATCAATGCGATATGTTTTTGCTTTTTAATACTAAAATTAATATAGTCATCGTTTATCATCATACGTTTTTCTCCTTGCTGTTAATTATACGTTATACACTTTCATCATATAAGAAAAATTTAACGATTGCAAGCATCAACTGTAAATTTAGCATAAGCTTTACATTAGTGGAAATAATACCGAAGTAAGAATACTGTAAATTTTTTAACAATTATTAAAATAAAGACTTGTATTTTATGGACAGCTTGTTATAATTAAATAACAGTAATAATTCCTATTTCAAGGAGGTAAGTTATGCCAGCTTTTCCAAATCCATTCCAAGGGAATGTAGAGAAAAAAATGACAACAGCAGAATTAATCCAAGCCATCAGACTTAATATTGCCGGAGAACTTGAAGCAATTTATGTTTATGATGCACATGTACGCGCTACAGACAATGAAATTGCAAAGAAAGTAATTGCAGAAATCCGTGATGAAGAAAAAGCGCATGTAGGTGAGTTAATGACTCTCCTTCGTATTCTGGATCCTTCAGAAGCAGAACATTTTGAATCCGGAGAATCAGAAGTGAAAGAAATGCTAGAAGATTTAGGTATTTTGAACGCATTAAACGAATCCCCAGCTATCTCAAAGGATTCTCTTACCGTAGGAAGTTTAATTAAGCACTAGAATCATTTTAGCTATGAAAGGAGCAATATTATGGATTTTTTATCTAGAGAAGGTTCTCCTGTAGCAGAAGATTTATGGGGTCAGATTGATGCTACCGTAGTTAAAACTGCACGCAGCATTTTAACCGGAAGGAAATTCCTTCATATCTTTGGGCCACTTGGCATTGGAACCGAAAGCATTACAATTGATGATACAGATGAACTTGATGAAGTATATGAAAGTGGAATTATAACCACAAAAGGCAGAAAATATGTTGAAATCCCAACCCTGTTTGATGATTTCACACTTTTTGCTAAGGATTTAGTTAAGAGTAAACAATTAGGATTTCCTGTTGACTTATCCAAAGCTGCAACAGCTGCTGAAGCTATCGCCAGAAGAGAAGACCATTTCCTATTCTTTGGTAATGAAAAACTTGGTTATGAAGGTTTATTAACTGCAAGCGGAGTTAATCATTTAAAGAAGTCTGACTGGTCAACTGGTGAAAATGCATATACAGATATCGTTACCGCTTTAGAATTACTTGCATCTGACGGTATCTATGGTAATTATGTATTGGTACTCAGCCCCGATTTGAATACAAAATTACAAAGAATTCAGCCCGGTACTGGGTTATTAGAGATTGACCGAATTAAAAAAGTGCTGCAGGATCGAGTATATTCCACTTCCGTACTTGGAGCTGGAAAAGCAGTGCTGCTGTGTTCCGATGAACGAAATATGGATCTTGTAGTCGGTCAAGATTTAGCAACAGCTTATCTGGAGCAAAAGGACTTAAACCACAGCTTCAGAATTCTTGAAAGCGTATTACTTAGAATTAAACGTAAACAAGCAATTGTCGTTTTTGATTGATTTAATAGCGCGGCTAAGTGCATTTAATAAAAGCTCACTAACTTTTATACGAAGGATAAAATAGTCCAATAGACGAAGAAGCGCGCGGTATAACTACCGCACGCTTTCTTCGTTAGATTATATAGATTATTTGCTAAAATGCTCTAATCTCTCACACACCTGTTTCATCATATCATTGTATTTATCAAGTTTCGCTCTTTCTTCCGCTAATTTGCTCTCCGGTGCTTTATTAACAAAGCTAGGATTCGCCAGCATTCCATTCACACGCTTTAACTCTCCTTCAAGACGAGCTTTTTCCTTCTGCAGACGTTCAATCTCCTTCTCAATATCCACTAAATCAGCAAATGGAATATAAATTACTGCTCCTGCAATTACAGTTGAAACAGCATCCTCCGGGATTCCAGTCTTATCACTCTGTACCAGAACTTCGTTTGCAAAACCAAGGGTAGCAAAGAATATCTTACTTGCTGTAAAGATTTCTCTTACTTCACTACTATCGGATACCACGATAACTGTAGCTTTTCTGCTTGGCAATACATTCATTTCGGTACGAACGTTACGAATGCCTTTTACAGCTTCTTTAATAAGCTCCACTGCTTCTGCTTCTTTGGTATACTCATATGCCTCTTTGTAAACCGGCCATTCTGCAATCATGATGGACTCTGCCTCTGATTGTCCAAACATCTCCTGTAAAGTACAGAATATTTCCTCAGTAATAAATGGCATATAAGGGTGTAATAACTTCAGTGAAGTAGTTAATACATACTTTAAAGTCCACAGCGCTGCTGCCTTTGTCTCATCGGTCTCACTATACAGTCTTGGTTTTACCATCTCGATATACCAGTCACAGAATTCTTCCCAGATGAAATCATAAATCTTTTGAACAGCGATACCAAGATCATAACCTTCCATATTCTCAGTTGCATCTTTTGCAAGGGCATTAACCTTGGATAAAATCCATTTATCTGCAATTGTTAGCAGACTTTCATCCAGTGTTTCCTTAATTTCTGCCTTTTCCAGATTCATCATAATAAAGCGGGAAGCATTCCATACCTTATTTGCAAAGTTTCTGCAGGACTCAACTCTTTCCCAGTAAAAACGCATATCATTACCAGGCGCATTGCCCATTACCAAACTTAAACGAAGTGCATCTGCACCGTATTTATCGATTACTTCCAGTGGGTCAATACCATTGCCAATGGATTTACTCATCTTACGGCCTTGAGAGTCACGAACAAGTCCATGGATGAGTACAGTGCTAAATGGCTTCTCTCCCATATGAGCATAACCGGAGAATACCATACGAAGCACCCAGAAGGTAATAATATCATATCCGGTAACAAGTACGGAAGTTGGATAGAAATATTCCAGGTCTTCCGTCTTTTGCGGCCAACCAAGGGTAGAAAATGGCCATAGAGCAGAACTAAACCAAGTATCCAGGGTATCTTCATCCTGACTAAAGTGACTATGTCCGCAGCTGCAAGTATCAGGAGCCTCCTTAGCTACCACTACTTCGCCGCATTTGTCACAGTACCAGGCAGGAATTCTATGTCCCCACCACAACTGTCTGGAGATACACCAATCTCTGATATTTTCTGCCCAGTTAAAGTAAATTTTATCAAAACGTTCTGGCACAAACTGAACATCACCAGATCGAACTCCAGAAATCGCAGGCTTAATTAACTCCTCCATTTTAACAAACCATTGCTGCTTTACTAATGGCTCTACTGTTGTCTTACAACGATCATGTGTACCAACATTATGAGCATGGTCTTCAACCTTTACCAAAAGCCCAAGTTCGTTAAGATCAGCAACAATTGCCTTACGAGCATCATAACGGCTCATCCCTGCATATTTGCCGCCAAATGCATTAATTGTGGCATCATCATTCATAACATTAATTTCAGGGAGATTGTGTCTCTTACCTACTTCAAAGTCATTTGGGTCGTGTGCCGGTGTAATCTTAACTACACCAGTACCAAATTCTTTATCTACATAAGTATCAGCTACAACGGGTATCTCTTTATTCATAAGCGGAAGTAAAACCATTTTACCAATGAGATGCTGATATCTCTCATCTTCAGGATGAACTGCTACTGCTGTATCACCAAGCATTGTCTCCGGTCTTGTAGTAGCAACTTCAACAAAGCCTTCTTCTCCCACGATAGGATACTTGATATGCCAGAAATGACCCGCCTGCTCTTCATGTTCAACCTCTGCATCAGAAATTGTAGTCTTACAAACTGGACACCAATTAATAATCTTGGAACCTTTATAGATATTTCCCTCATTATACAGCTTAATGAACACTTCATTTACAGCTTCATTACAGCCCTCATCCATGGTAAAACGCTCTCTGTCCCAGTCACAGGAGGAACCTAATTTCTTAAGCTGTGATATAATCCTGCCGCCATACTCTTCCTTCCACTGCCACGCTCTAACCAGGAATTCTTCTCTCGTAAGATCTTCCTTTTCAATTCCTTCCTTCTTAAGCATCTCAAGGATCTTCACTTCAGTTGCAATACTGGCATGATCAGTTCCTGGCTGCCAAAGTGCATTATAACCCTGCATTCTCTTAAAACGAATTAAAATATCCTGTAAGGTGTTATCAAGTGCATGCCCCATATGAAGCTGTCCTGTGATGTTTGGAGGTGGAATCACAATAGTAAAAGGCTTCTTACTTCTATCTGCCTTTGCATGAAAATATTTCTTCTCCATCCACTTCTCATATTGCTTTTCCTCAATATTCTTGGGGTCATAGGTTTTTGCTAATTCTTTTTCCATCATACTGTTCCTTTCAACTAAAAATAAATTCTTTTTAATCAATTAATATTACTTTTATTATTTCCTTTGCTGATACAAGTCTTTGCGCAATCGACATTGCTATAATTACACAAAAAAAGGTTCTTCGTCGCAAAGGACGAAGAACCGTGGTACCACCTTTATTTATGGCTTGCGCTTGTAAAAGACAAGTCATCTCTTTGTCTGTAACGGGACTTCCCGGTATCACCTACACGCCTTACGGTTTCAGAAATACTGTTCCAGAGCTACCTTCAATAAGCTTGCCTTAGACCACCTTTCAGCCGGTGAGCGGTCCTCTCTGATAAGCTGCCCTTATCTAATCCTCTCCATCAATACATTTAACAATATAATAGTTATATCTTATGCAATGTTTTTCAATCTGTCAAGGGAGTTTTTCAACCCACATCATTCTCTATAATAAATAATTCAAAAAAACAACCTACATACAATTATCCCTATACTAATTAACATAACGTAATAAAAAACCATATGTAAAATAAGGAGGGTTGTCTGTATTCGATGAAATCATTATATAATACTCACCCGCTGGTAAATCAGCTTCTATATAAGCATACTTTGATCCATCTGTTTCATCCTTATATATATCTGAAATAAGATAATTACCATAGGCGTCAACAATCGTGAGAAAAGCTTTCTCTTGGTCAATACCCTCTACCCTTAAATATGCATAAACACTCTTACTCTCATTTACTTTAAAGTAATATATGTCACCAAAATTAGCTCCGCCAATGGAACCTGTGACCATTGATCTATGCCCAATTTCTTGTGCAGTAGCTACATTACCAGACTTTGTTGTATCCTCAACAACCAGAATTGGTTCGTCAGCTTTTTCATTTGCTGCATAAAAATCATCAGCTTTCATTGGAGAATTTAAATCCATATCTAACCATTGGGAAGCCTCAACTGCAAAATTTAGATTTTGGCTATCCAAAATGATAAAAGTATTAATTCCGATTAACTCACCATAGGCATTCAGAAGAGGTCCACCGCTATTACCTCCTGAAACAGGAGCTGTAATCTGAACATAGTTTACTCCATCAATATCACGGGGATAAGATGATACAATTCCATTGGATAAGGACCCGGTCAATCCTCTCGGACTACCAAGAGTATAAACATCTTCCCCTACCTCAATACCGTCCTTACAAAGAGGAATGTGGTCTGTCACTGCGTCAATGGTTAGAATTGCCAAGTCAAGTTTCTCGTCATAACCAAGGATTTTTTCCACCTTGTATTCTGTCTTATTATAGGTAATTACTTTTATATCATGTGCACCCTCTATTACATGATAATTTGTCATAATAACACCGCTATAGAGGAAGAAACCCGAACCAACATAATCACCATCATAGGTGGAAACCTGTATTTCTACTGTTAACGGTGCATATTTATTATTTATCTTATTTGCAGACAATTCCTTTGCATGTTTATCACGAGTCTTTGGTTCCTCAATTACAGTAACATTGATTGTAAGCTCTTCTTTATACTTATCGGAAGCAATGGTTATAGTTGCTGTTCCGGTCGAGTAAGTATTTATAAGAAGTGGAATTCGTGTTCCATCCCAGGCACCCCAATTGACATCAATCACATCATAATTATCTGCAGAAACATTTAATGTTTCATCTTTATCAATTCCAGGAGCATCGATATAGATTATTGTCTGATCATAAATGGTTAATTGTTTGGAAGAAGTTGTGAATCTCGGTTCACTAATTGTGACCTCACTACTAGTTTTAAGCTTACCAGCAGTAGCAGTTACTGTTACTGTTCCTTTTTTCAATGCCTTAAATACACCGGTTTTAGTATCAATGCTGGCAAGACTGGTATCCGACACCTTCCAGGTTGTCTTACTATCTGTTCCTGTAATAGTAGCTGCAAAAGTATATGTATCACCAGTCATAAGCTTATCCGTTTTTTTAGTAAGCTTAATTGCTGGTACAGCAACTGTAACTTTTATTTTGGAGGTATATGATTTTTTGTTCTGTTTCATTGTAACACTTACGGTGGTGCTACCTTTTGCAACCGCTGTGATAACACCTTTATTGCTTACTTTAGCTATCTTAGCATTACTGGATTTGTAGGTGACAGTTGCGGTTTTTGCTAGATTCTTAAATTTCACCTGGTAGGTTTTGTATCCTACATATAAACTTACTTTGTCCACGGTAGCTGTTGGATTAGATGAGTTTGTTGCTGCCATTGCGATTTCGGTAGTACTTAAAATACCTATCCCAGGAGCTGAAATCGATAAGAGTAAGACCATTATCATACTCAAACATATCTTTTGAATTTTTTTCATATATATCCTCCATTTATTAGTAATTACTATCATATATCATAATTTGTTAATCTTCAATAAATACTTACAAATATTTCAAAGATTATGAAATATATTTGTATTGAACTCTTTATCAAATATGTTTCATTTGCTCTTAATTGTCTCAAGAAATATGAATTATTTTTAAAAGCACAATCCTATATTATATAGAAATAAAAGAAAAGAACGGATAGCTACTCCTCTAAATATACCGCTATCCCTTCCTTCCATATATATCAGCTTGTCTATATACCTAGAGACTAATCTTATATTGACGAAGCATTGTCTCTGCATCGGCTTCACAATCCGGATAATCCCTAATGGTATTTTTAATTGCCTTTTCTGCTTTTTCCTTTTGAAGTGTATTTAAATCAATTCTCTCTCTAAGCTTCTGCCTGCGAATATTTAAACGATGACGTACATCGGCCATTTCCTTGCGATCAAGAATTGCGTTGCTCTGAAAAATCCATATCTCTGCATCATTTATCATGAATTTCTTCAATTCCTGTATTAACAATTTATTATAATACTCCAGTAAATCCGTACTTTTTTGGTAGCGTCTACTCTCGTCCTTCAGTTTTACAAACTCTTCCCAATGGGCTTTTAGCTGCTCATAACTATCCACCATATATTTGTTATAGGTATACTCCAGATAGTTACGATTATTCACAGCCTTTATCTTTACTTTATTCATTAGAAGAACTTGCTTATTCTGTTTCAAGTAAAGATATCTGTTACTGGAAATGTTCTTTCTTGCCTCCAAATAGATTACGATTGCGATTATCATCCCCATAAGCACTGTCAGCAAAAATGGAAGCGTATAATCAGCCTCTGAGTTGGAGGATATCACTACAAACATCAAGAACAATCCAATCACCACAATGCTGGCAACAGCCGCAATCCCTTTTAGGAATGCCTGTTTGCTTAATATATCATCTTGTTCCTGGTCTAAGTTTTCTTTTTCCTTGTCCAAATGCTCAATATCTTGTTCTATTACGGCTTTGAATTTCTCAGCATCCCGCATGGATGGAAGCTCTTTGGGTATTTGTAATTCATAGCGTTCAAATAAGCGATAATGCTTGTCAGATAAATTCGTACTTCTATTATGTTGTTTGTAACGTTCCTTGGTTAGATTATAGATATTACGAGCTGCATCCTCCATTACACCCCTTTGTTCCAGGGGTATTAGATCAATTTTCTGCATATCGGTAAGATAGGAGGTTACAGCCTGATACTCTGCCTTAGCCTCTTCAATCTGCTGATTGCTGTCTTGATATAGCTCGCAATGTTCCTTTAAATAGAGTATTCGATCCGAGGGTGACTCTAACCTGGGTGATCTACTGATTTTGCTTTTCTCGTCTTCTATAATAGGAGAGTCTATTTTTTCCTCAAAAACTTTTTTCTTTTTTTGTGACTTTCGAAAGAATCCCATACTCGTTCCTTTCTTATTCCATTAGTATCAGATATTCCAGTAAGAAACTACTCTATATTAAAGTTGCCTAAGTTTCAGCTTCCATGACATTATCATTTCTTCTACCCTTTTATAGTATTCCTCATTTTCCTGCTGTTCTTTCAGTTCTCTTATCTTGTAAAGATCCTTCATTTGTTTTGATGAATTTGCCTGTTCTTCAAATGCATGTAACTCTTCCATAATATGATTTATCACCTCACTGCTCACCTGATATTCACTGCATTTATCTAACAGCTCCTGATCAGCATGAGTTAACTTCAGGCTATAAAGGTATTGCTTTAAACTTTCTTCTTTTCGATTTCTCTCAAAGGCTTGCCAAAAATACTTAGAAGCTTCCGTTAATCCAGTTAGATTTGCCTTAACAACCGCCAGGTTATGATAGATATCTCCATATTCCTCAGGCGATAATTCTATGGCTGCTTTCGCATGAAGCAGTTTTTCATACTCTGCCTCCGCTTCTAAAAACTGTCCATTCTTAAGGTAATTATCCGCCTTTATCCACTTTCTTTTCATTGGGGACATTCCCAGCGATCGATCCAGTATTTTAAGCATTCCCTTAATTTCAGCTTCGCTGTAATAGTCGGAGCTGCACATAATTACGGTTATCAGGGTTTTAAGGTCAGCATGCTGTTTTTTTAATACTCTTAATTTACTTGCTCGTTCAGGCAGCTTTAATTCTAATTCAATCCAATCAAAGAGCTCTTCCCCTATCATCTCCTCTTCAATCAAATAGACATGATGATAAAGAAAAAAACATAATTCTTCAATAGAATAAATTCTTATTCCTCCGGACTGGAATCCAAAGGGCTTGTTCGTTCTTTCTCCACTGCTTAGTATCAGCTTCCCCATGGTTGCTCCTTTTAACTCATATTTCTATTGTATACTCAATTACCTCACCTGTCCCTGGATAAAATTCCCCAAAACCAAGATCTGTTACTTTAATAGTTGCTGTTGATCTATCTTTACAAGATAATACCACCTGCCATCTGGTAGTTCTTTCTATGGGCTTTGGAAATGGCTCAAGGGATAATTTGATCTGTGAAGTCTCCTTTGTTAATATCTTGCTTTGTACTAGTTCCAGCTCAAGGGCTCCATCTGGAATTACTTCGCATTTGCTATTTACCTCATACCAGGTATCTCCTGCATGCAGCAGCATATGTTCTTTGAATTTATTATCACAAAACACACGAAGTCCAAGAGAAGATGTCACCATATCATCATGAAATAAACGTACTTCCTGTAAGCAGCTATCTCCAGCAAATTCCTTGGCAGCATAACATGCGCCCTTGGAATATAGACTTTGTCCGACAAATATCCTTCTTCCCGTACATAAGCTTTTAATAACGGTATCTGCCCATCCACTCTCCAGACCTCTGCCTGTGAAATATAGAGTACTGATAATCTGTTTATGTAAAATCGTATTTGCAAGGTTGTCAAACTGATAGGAGGCTTTCTCTTTGTTTTTAAGTTGGGGATATTCCTCTAAATCGTTGGTGAATTCCAATTTCTCTAAGCTCGCAAGCATTGGATTACTTCGACGATTTAATCGAATTCTATAAAAGTATAATCCCGTTAAAGAAAAATCAAAAAGTCCCACATCGTTCATCCATAGGTTTTTTTCCTGGCTAAGAACATAATACAGGTATGCACTTGCATGGCTGATTATATTGGCTCTATCCTTATCTATGCCCAGCAAGCCCAGAGTTTCATATATTTTATCAATCACTTTCGGGTCTGATTCCTCAATTGTTATAACCAGTCTGGTTATCGGCTCAGTAGGGAAATAATTTTTGACCAGCATCAATACCTTGCGAAGATATTTTTCAAGCAATGCAACTGCACTAAACTTGGTTTGATAGATTTCTGTTACCTCATCCGTTTTCAACTTGGTTATCAATTGGTTAATCAATAGTCCCTCACCATCACCTGCGCAGGTAACAGCCTCTTCACCAAATAACCACTGTTTGGAATCTTTTCTTACACAGAGGGCAGTTGGAATCATTTCTTCTTGCTCTGTTTGCTCCAAAAGGCCTATCGTTATCGGTTCATTCATTTTGTAACTGTAACAACATAGCTGTGAATAATCTTCACATAAATCAAATCCAACGATAAGTCTTTTCATTGCATCCATTTGCCGTCTTCCTCCTTATTCTACAGGTTTAAAACATTTGTTTATCATATAATCCTGCTTAATATAATTCTCCATTAGTAGTAAGAGTTTTTCATCCTCTTCCTCCAGAGCAAGTAACATTTGATTCATCTGATTATAGTTTGAACCCTCTATTTCAGGTGGTCTGCCTTCCAACTGAAGTTCACCGCTCTGAGTTCTAATACTGGTATCCTGGAATTCTTCTGTAATGTAGTACTCGAGGATTTCAGGGTAAAATAACAGAAACCCTTTACAGTGAATTCCTGATAATACATTGGGCAATCGCTCGACTTTATACTGCTGCTCTTCCTGCCCGGCAATTCTGTAATGAATATATACCTGTTTACGAGGGTCTGTCAGATACGTAATAAAACACTGGTTTTGATACTTTTCCGGTACCGGCATTCTATCCTTATAATTCAGAAAGAATGGCAGTACCATACCCTTGCGAATAAAGCGCAGTATATTGTACTCTGCAAAGGTCTTTTCCTGCTCTGTTAAATTATCCTTTAAGGAGTTTGCTTTCAACCAGGCAAGGAGACATATCTTATTTTCTTCATAATATAGCTCGTGCTTAATAATTGGCAGCAGCTCGAATTGTATTTCCCTCTTCTGTACGAGATAACAATAGGATACATAGGTTAAATAAGCACGTACCAGCAAATGATTACCTATTTCTGCATAATAGGAATTAAAAACAGGAAAACTTTCCTCTAGTCCATTTTCGGTAAATAAAATCTGCTGCAGCAGACGGTCTTCCAGTTGATGCGTGTTTAAGTCAAAATCCTTTGCAGCTGCCCAGAGGGCTAGTAACTGTTTATAATCCCCCTGATAATATTTCATTAAATAACTTAATATGGTTTCATCATATTTTTGATAAGTAAACACGGTATAACATAATTGGACCATAATGGGGTGATATTTTGGTACCTCCTGGATATTAAGATAGGCCAAACAGAATTTAACAATGCGTGCTGTTCCTATATCCTCATATCCAAAGACCCCAATTGCTTCCAGTGATTTCTGGAACTGGCCACGGGACATCATCATCTCTATATATTTGGCACGTTCGTTCTGACTTACTAATTGCAGGTCAATTGTATTCAGGTAAAGGTCCAAAAGTTCATCTTTGAAATTTTCATAATAGTATTCAATTAAGGTCTGATGGCATTCTCCTATCACATCCTCAGATATCTCTGACAAGGTCAAAACCTTGCGTCGTACTTCAATTGCTTGTAGATTCTTAATATGATTTATTCGATAATGGTCATACAAATGCAGCAATAGCATTGGGTGTTCACAAGGTAATAACCCGCTTGTTTCATATTCAATCAAATTCATATAAGGTTTCAAGCTATACTCTAAGGTTTCAAGATAACGTTGTCCAAGATTATCTACTAAGATAATTTGTGCGTGACTGGTAAACAAATTAATCTGTGCCTTACCATCAACTAGAGGTATTATTTCTTCCCCGTTTAATTCCTTATGCCGCACTATAACATGGCTGATATTTGGATTGGTACAGACTACTTCATACCGAAAAAGCACATAGGGCAGCAACATCATAATATCGGAACTTACTTTATTTTTACAGAAGAATTCCTTATAAAGAATAGATAAATCTCTACTTATGTAATGAGCCTGCAGCATATTAAATGCAAAGATTTCTATTTTCTTATAGTAACTTCGATATATAGTTTCAAAGCTATCTTTATTAATGATTATATTGGCATAAAGATAAGTCTTTATTTTTTCTGTCATATTACTGTTATAAACATAATAAAGCAGTACCTGCTGCGCCAGTGGATCGTGCCTAGTCTTATTAGCCGAATACATATAGTACTCATAGAGCTCTGTAATTCTAAGACCTGCCTCCACTCCCTGCTGATACCAGGTAAAGTATTTTTCCTCTTTCTTTCTGCCTTTGATCAGCAAACAGCAAATTGCAGAAAGAATTTCCTTAGATTCATAAACTTTATAAAGCTTAATAAGCCCTTGAAATACTAAAGGCTGATACTCTTTCGTCTTATTAGCTAAATAGACATATTGCTGTACTGAATCTCTATTTAACATAGAGTTGTTAATACCATAGTTAAAGACCTGAATTTCAAAGGAATTTAACTCCCTAAGTAAGTATGGCTCTTCTCGGAACGTACAGATTGCTTCATAATAAAGAATTGGACTATGACACCCCTTATCAAACTGATCCTTTATCTCCGCGAGTTTCTTTGCCTTATTTTTCTCATAACTTTGGTCTGTTTGAAACAGTAACCAAAGCACTCTCCAATCCTGAAAGCCGCTTTCATAAATTCTGCGTATATGATTTGCTGCTTGAAGGGTTGTTGTATCTTCCTTGTGGCACAGTGCCCGTAAATATAAAAAACTAGCGTAATCCAGCAAAGAGGTTTTTCTAAGCATCACCTCTTCAGATTGCAAATCTGCCAAAAGCTCGTCTGCCAGTTTTCTTTTTGAAGCAATAATTGCAAGATGAATTAACAAGAGCTCCTTTGAACGACTGTTCTCTGGTCCCGAACGCTGTTTAATCAAAGCTTGCATCTTTTCCACATATTCAGATATGTTAACTTTATTCAATCTGAACTCAAGATACTGCTCTACCATATTAAGTTCAATTTTTTTCTGCTGTCTTGCCTTTATCAAAGCCGAACTCTTATGTTTCCTGCGGCATTCGATCACGATAACAATTGTCTGATAAGCTGTTTTAATATAAATATGTCCAACCTGTTTACCGTTTTTTATTTCTTTTGCATCTATTGTAAAGGATATCTGATGAGAATTTTCTATAAAGCGATCTGCCCATAGAAATTTTTGGTCCAGTTTTATAAAATCTGCATCCTTACTGACTTTAATTTCAGTAAATCCCCAGTTACTTTTTGTTAATATAATCTTATCCGTTATCTGGTCTTGATTAATCTCATACTCTAAATTTATCTTATCAACTGATAATCTAACAACAGCTTTTTTATGTATTGCAATTAGAAATTCCTCTAATGCTTGACTTGTAGACACCCCATTGATCAAACTTCGATAGATTTGTTTATTCCGTTCATCATTTTCTAATATGATTTGTTCAAATTCTGCGGACCGGAATATCTTCTTTGCTTCGGACCAGTCCATTCTAGCCAAATTCGTAAATTGAAACAAATCTTTAATTTTACCCAGGGAAGACTCAAAATAAGGCTGTATTATGTGTATGGAAAAAGGGATGGTCGCTTCCCCGCAATCACTAATAATAAGGAAGGAACCATTTAATATTGTTCCTGCTTGTACTCCCTCCGTATTTAATTCATAGGTGATTTGATTTTCTATCCCATGAAAATCATTTTCTTTCAGCTTCACCAGATTATTCGAGGAGTAAACCTTACCCTTCATCTGCCTTTCCTGACTATTGCTGATGACAAAAGTACCTGTCTGTACTTTTCCAGCATCTTCTACTATATTAATTTGTTCTGTGGAAAGACATAGAACAGGCTGCTCATATTCAAATTCACCTTTGGAAATAAGACTAATTTTCTCCTTCAATTTATCACCTCTGAGCCATTGCAATTTGGTAAAAATACGCTATAATAATTATAATTCATCACTAGAAAAAAATCTAGTATCTATCAAAAATCGCCAAAAGTCCTTATTTCACAGACGATTAGTTGGCTGTCTATCGTCAATGACCCTATATTTTGCATTTTATGGAGGATATATATGATTAAACATTCCGACCATTTTCATGGAAGTGATTTAGAAACAATAGAGAAGTTATATAACATAAAACGAGAAAATATTATTAGCTTTTCTGCCAATGTAAATCCGCTGGGAATATCACCAAAGTTAAAAGCATCCCTTAGTGACAGAATCGATGCTATTATGAGTTATCCTGATCGTGAATACAGTTCCCTGAGAAAAAAAATAGCAGACTACATTCACACTGATATGGAAAATATTATTGTGGGCAACGGTTCCACCGAGCTTATTTCCCTTTTTATTCAGATTAAGCATCCAAGTAAAGTTTTAATTATTGGACCAACTTATTCCGAGTATGAACGCGAAGTTTCCTTAGGCGGCGGCCTTACCCGCTACTATCGTCTTGAAGAGGAGAATGACTTTGCACTTGATATTCCAAAATTAGAAGAAGAGTTAACCTCCGAAATTGATTTGTTAGCCATCTGTAATCCAAACAATCCAACCTCAACAGCCATTACTAAAAATGACATGCGTAAAATTCTTGATATCTGCAAACAAAAAGGTATCTTTGTCATGGTGGATGAAACCTATGTAGAGTTTGCGGAGGATGTTTCAAAAATCACTTGTGCTCCACTCACTTCCTATTATAACAATCTGATCATACTGCGAGGTATTTCCAAGTTCTTTGCAGCTCCAGGACTACGCCTTGGATATGCAGTTTGCGGAAATACTAACTTATTACGAGAAATAAATCAGAGAAAAAATCCCTGGACAATTAATAGTCTGGCAGCAATTGCTGGTGAAATCATGTTCACAGATGAGGAATATATTGATCAAACGAGAGACTTGATTGCAAAAGAACGCGACAGAATATGCGGACTGCTGGATACCTGCAAGAATCTTCGTTATTATAAACCTACTGCAAACTTTATGCTTGTAAAAATATTACGTGAGGATATAACCTCCATGGACTTATTTGAGGCAGCTATTAAGAAAGGTCTTATGATTCGTGATTGCTCCACCTTCCCTTTCCTAAGCAATAAGTTTGTTCGCTTTTGTTTTATGACTCCAGAAGCAAATGATGCCTTACTTCAAGTACTTTTAGAAACTGTAAAGTAACCCAACTTTTATCAAGTAATTTAAGCTGATTTTATCAATCTAATATTTAAAAACTTGTACTGTGAAGTTTAAACTGTATCTATTCTATCATAAGAAAGTAAACTATTTAGGAGTTGTCTGGCGGACATCATAATGATTGTCCCTGCACCGCAAGATAGTTTGCTTCTTTTTTATCGGGTTATTACTGATTATTTTTATGCAATATATATAATAATAGTTCCAATTAAGCTTGACTATTTTACTTTAATTGTGACCTTTTATAACTTTAACTAAATTTTAATTTTTCCCTTATTGACACTAATTATTAGTGTGCTATAATACCATTTGATTAGGTGCCTAAGTATTTTTTACAATTAGGTTTCCATAAATAAGAGATGTTAAAAACACATCATATTAGGAAAAACTTATGTTAGGAGGAATCGTTACAACAAATGAGAGCTGAAGTTCAAGAACTAATACAAACCTTACACGAGGTTTTTAAGTCCATCCATCAGCGTTCTTATCACAAAACAGAAAATAAGAATATCTACCCCGGCCAACCCAAAATACTAACCCTGATTAGAAAACATGAAGGCTTAACACAGAAGGAATTATCAAAGTTGAGTTTTGTCACACCGGCAACGATTACCGGAATGCTTATTAAACTTGAAGCAAATGGATATGTAAGACGTGTGCCTGATGAAGGTGATAAGAGGATAATGCGTGTTTATTTGACCGAGGAAGGTCATAACCTAGCAGATAGTGGTGAAAAACATATGAAGTGTATCCTTGAAAACTTATTTGATGGTTTTGATGACGAAGAACTTCATACCTTCTTAACGCTGACAAAGAAATTGCAACAAAACCTCTATAAGAACGATAACTAAACTTTTATTATCTTATTGTAAAGGATGCTAATGCTACTTTGTTAGATTTTGTTTTACAGTATTGCATGTGATCTATACTTATTAATAACTTGAAAGGAATAACTTATGTTTAAACTTTTTCGATTTCTAAAAAAATCGGTTGTGTCCATATTGTTTGTCATAATTCTTTTAGTAATACAGGCAAACAGTGATCTTGCACTACCCTCCTATACCTCTGACATCATTAATACCGGTATTATGAAGAATGGTATTGATAGTCCGGTGCCTACCGTGGTGAGGAAGACCGAGCTCGATCGCATTAAATTATTTATGACCCCAGAGGAAGAAAGCATTATTCTCCCCCACTACTCTATCTTAACTTCAGATGGGTATTCTGATAAGGAATGGTCAAATTACCAAAAGGATTATCCTTTACTCAAGTCAGAGGAAATCTATCTTTGGGATGGCAAAGAGGAAGCTGCACTGACAGATGCCATGGCAATACCTTTGCTCTTAACACTGCAATTTGAAGGCAGTACAGAGGAAGCAATTGCAGGTAGACAAAAGCTTGTCGATCAGCTTGCTCCTGGCTCTGATCAAAAGGATGTTGACATCTTTGGTATTCTGTCCATGCTTCCAAAGGAGAACCTTACTGCAATTGTAACTTCAATGAGAGAACAGGCATCGGCAATGCCCGAGATGCTTTTTTCCTCTACTAGTACAGCTTATGTAAAAGCTGAATATGATGCAATCGGTGTAGATGTAGATGAGATGCAGACTAATTACATTCTTTACGCCGGTGCCTTGATGCTTGGACTCGCCTTAATCGGTATGCTCGCCTCTGTTCTGGTAACCTTTTTATCTGCCAGAATTGCAGCTAAAATGGGTCGTGATTTAAGAAGCAATGTATTCAAAAAAGTATTGTCCTTCTCTAACCGCGAAATGGATCAATTCTCTACCGCGTCCTTAATTACTCGCAGCACCAATGATATTCAACAGGTTCAGATGCTCTTAGTTATGTTAATTCGTATTGTTATCTACTCTCCAATTCTTGCAGTAGGAGGTATTTTAAAGGTTCTTCACACAGAGTCCTCCATGTCCTGGATATTGGTGGTGGGAGTTGGAGCAATCTTTCTCTTGATAGGAACTTTAATGATTGTTGCTATGCCTAAGTTTAAACAAATGCAAAAGCTTGTTGACCGCATCAACCTGGTAATGAGAGAAATTATTACCGGTCTTCCGGTAATCCGTGCTTTTAGTACGGTGGACCATGAGCAAAAACGTTTTGATAAGGCAAATGTTGATTTAACTAAGAACTCATTATTTGTTAACCGCGTTATGACCTTCATGATGCCTGTACTTTTTTTAATCATGAACCTGGTATCCATATTAATTATATGGGTTAGTGCTCATGGTATTGAAGAAGGTAACGTTCAAGTAGGTGACATGATTGCATTTATTCAATATACCATGCAGATCATTATGTCCTTCCTGATGTTAACTATGATATCCATTATGCTTCCAAGAGCAACCGTAGCTGCAAAACGTATTCAAGAAATCTTATCAACAGAAGTTACAATAAAAGATCCAGCAAAAGAAGAAATTATTTCTTCCAAAGCAAAGGGTGTTCTTGAATTTAAAAATGTATCCTTCCGTTATCCAAATGCAGACGAAGATGTACTCTCGGATATCAGCTTTGTTGCAAAACCAGGTGAAACTACAGCAATTATCGGCAGCACCGGCAGCGGTAAGAGTACCTTAATTAATTTAATTCCAAGATTCTATGATGTAACCTCCGGTAGTATCCTACTGGATGGAACAGATATTATGAAAGTTAAGCAAAAAACTTTGAGAGATAAACTTGGTTTCATTCCTCAAAAAGGTGTGTTGTTCACTGGTACCATTGAGTCCAATATTAAGTTCGGCAATCATTTGGCTGTGGAAGAAGTAATGAAAAAAGCAGCAAGAATTGCGCAAGCGGAAGAGTTCATTGAGGCTATGCCTGAAGGCTATAATGCACCAATTGCTCAAGGCGGAACCAATGTCTCGGGCGGTCAGAAACAGCGTCTCTCCATTGCAAGGGCTATAGCGAAAAATCCTGATGTTTATATTTTTGATGACAGCTTCTCTGCCCTGGATTATAAGACAGATGCAAAATTACGTAAAACTCTGAAGGAAGAAATCGGCGACAGCACTGTTCTGATTGTGGCTCAACGTATCAGTACCATCATGAATGCCGAGCAAATCCTGGTTTTAGAGGATGGACGCATTGTAGGTCAGGGAACTCATAAAGAACTATTAAAGAATTGTGACGTATATCAACAAATTGCATCATCTCAATTATCAAAGGAGGAATTGGATCATGAGTAATGAAGAAATAAAGAAAGAAAATTCTTCCGCCAAGGCAGCACAAAGAAGACGTATGATGGGTCCGGGAAGCCCTCCAGGTATGATGCCAGGAGAAAAAGCGAAAGACTTTAAAGGCACAATGAGAAAACTTATTGCCAGCCTTGCAAAATATAAATTTGGCTTTTTTATCGTATTTTTATTTGCCATTGGCAGTACAATATTTACCATTATCGGACCAACCATTATGGGTGATGCTACCACAAAAATAGTGGAAGGTATTACAAGTAAAATAGAAGGTGGCGAGGGTATCGACTTCGACGCCCTTGGAACGATTTTAATAACTCTGATTATCCTCTATGCTACCAGTGCAGTATTTACTTTTATTCAAGGTCTATTCATGAGTGGTATCTCACAGAAGGTAACCTATCAATTCCGTAAGGATATTTCAGAGAAGATTCATAGAATCCCTATGAATTATTTTGATACCACTTCCCATGGAGAGATATTATCCAGAGTAACGAATGATATTGACACTCTTAGCAACAGTTTAAATCAAAGTTTAACTCAATTAATTACCTCCGTGGTTATGATTATTGGTGTACTTATTATGATGTTACGTATCAGTATACCTATGACTTTGCTTGCACTTATGATCCTGCCAATATCCGGTATTGTCGTTAGCAAGGTTGTTAAGAAATCACAGAAATACTTTAAACAGCAGCAAGAATATTTAGGTCATGTTAACGGCCAGGTAGAAGAAACTTTTGGTGGCCACAATATTATCAAATTATTCAATAAAGAAGAAGAATCCATTAAAGAGTTTGACGAAAAGAACGCTAAGTTATACGAATCAGCATGGAAATCCCAGTTCTTATCCGGTTTGATGATGCCAGTTATGATGTTTATCGGTAATATCGGATATGTTGGTGTCGCTATCCTGGGCGGCTACTTAGCAATCAATGGTAAGATTAAAATCGGTGAGATTCAGTCCTTCTTTCAATACATCCGACTTTTTACTCAGCCAATCGGTCAATTAAGTCAGGTGGCAAATATGTTCCAATCCACTGCTGCCGCTGCAGAACGTGTCTTTGAATTCTTATCTATTGAAGAAGAAGTTCAGACTGTAGAAAATTCTGTTTCCAGTGAAGTCATCACCGGCAATGTTGAATTTAAGAATGTTCACTTTGGCTACAACCCTGACAAGATTATTATTAATGATTTCAGTGTAAAGGTAGAAAAGGGACAGAAAATTGCTATCGTAGGACCTACTGGTGCAGGTAAAACCACCATGGTTAAGCTGTTAATGCGTTTCTATGACATCAATAGCGGAGAAATCCTCATCGACGGTCACAACATTCAGGACTTTGACCGCAGCGAGCTAAGAAAGTTATTTGGTATGGTATTACAAGATACCTGGTTATTCAATGGTTCCATTATGGAAAACATTCGTTACAGCAAGCTTAATGCAACAGACGAAGAAGTAATAAAAGCAGCGAAAGCAGCTCATGTGCATCATTTTATCTCTACTTTGCCAGATGGTTATAAGATGGAGTTAAATGAGGAAGCAAGTAACGTATCACAAGGCCAGAAACAGCTATTGACCATTGCACGTGCTATTCTTGCTGATCCTAAGATTTTGATCTTGGATGAGGCAACCAGCTCCGTAGATACCAGAACAGAAATATTAATACAAAAAGCAATGGATACCTTAATGAAGGGAAGAACCAGCTTTATCATTGCTCACCGTTTATCCACCATTCGTGATGCAGATACCATCCTAGTAATGAATGAAGGCGATATCGTTGAGCAGGGCAACCATGAAGAACTTCTTGCAAAAGGCGGCTTCTATGCTAATCTTTACAATTCACAGTTTGAATTGACTGCATAGTATTTTTATCAGGGTATTAAAAGCTAAATATAGATATCTACATGATTCCATTTACATTATTTAATAAGTCATGGGAGGAAAGATGATTAGAAATCAGAACACAGCACTTATTAATTTAACAAGTGAAGAAAAGAAACAGTTACTTGAGGAAATCAAGTACTACTTTGAAACGGAACGTGAGGAAAAGCTAGGCATCATAGCCTCTGAAGGTATCTTAGACTTCTTTATGGAAACGCTAGGGAAACAGATATATAATAAGGCTTTAGAAGATGCAAAATACTGGTACAATAAGCGGATGGAGGATGTCGAAGCTGACTTCTATACACTTTATAAACCAGTACCGTAACAGCAAACAAGATGAAACGCCAAGTCGCATTTCACTTGTCATGAATTAATGATCAGGTAACAAACTGATTAACTAAACCGATGAAGAAGGAGTATTTATGATCAGATGGCGCAGACCGGCATAAAATATTTGCCATTATTTCAGGCAAATATTTTATGGTAAGGCAAGTCCAGATGATTATAGATACTCCTTCTTCATCTTAGTTAACTAAATTCACTTTATTTTTCGTTCTTCGCTTCTTCTATTTGTTCCGCCAAGTCATTTAGATATACCCAGCGGTCCATCTTCTCTTCTAAAGACTTTTCCAGGTCTTCCTTCAGCTTCATTAATTCATTCAACTTGGTATAATCTGTAGAAGCCTTCCCAATAGCTTCTTCGGTCTCTTCTATTTTCTTTTCTAAGTCAGCTATTACCTCATCAATCGTATCAAACTCTCTTTGTTCTTGATAGGTGAACTTAGGCTTATTACTCTTCTGTTTCCAGGTTGCTACACTTGCTGATTTTTGCTCCTCTGCCCCATCAGTTACTGCCGATGCTTTCTCTGTAGCCGCCTCATTTCTAAGGAGTTTGGTTTCTTTATAGTCTGAGAAATTACCCTCATACTGACGAATGGAACCATTTTCAAAAGAAAAGATACGAGTTGCAATCTTATCCAGGAAATATCTATCATGGGAAACCGTAACAACTATTCCAGCAAAGGAATCAAGATAATCTTCAAGGATCGTTAAGGTCTGTATATCCAAGTCATTGGTGGGCTCATCCAAAATCAGTACATTGGGTGCCTCCATTAGAACTTTAAGCAGATATAGTCTTCTCTTCTCACCACCGGATAGCTTAGCGATCTGTGTATATTGCATGGAACTGGTGAACAAGAATTTCTCACACATTTGAGAGGCCGTTATCGTTCCTTCTGTGGTCTTAATATATTCAGCAGTATCTTTGATATAATCTATGACCTTCATGGCTTCATCCATATACTCATTTTCCTGCGAAAAATAACCAAGCTTTATGGTAGTTCCGGTCTCAACCGAACCTCTATCCGGTTGCAGCATCCCGGCAAGAATATTGAGCAGAGTGGACTTACCGCATCCATTTGCTCCTATAATACCAATTCTATCTCCCGGAAGGAGGATATAGGTAAAGTCATTAATTAACTTCCTGTCACCGAAACCTTTACTTACATTAGATAACTCTATTGTCTTCTTGCCCATACGGGAAGATAGTGCATTAATTTCAACCTTACCATCGGTTTCAATTACCTTCCGATCACGCAACTCCTCAAAACGCTGGATATGTGCCTTCTGCTTGGTGGAACGTGCTCTTGCTCCACGCTGCATCCACTCCAGCTCCATACGAAAAAGGCTCTTTGCCTTTCGTTCTGTCGCCATCATCATATCCTCTCGCTCGGCCTTTAGTTCTAGGAACTTAGAATAATTTGCGGTATAGGAATAGATTGTCCCTTTATCAATTTCAACGATCTTATTTGTTACTTTATCCAAAAAATAGCGGTCATGGGTTACCATGATAAAAGCACCACGATATTTCGTTAAATATTCTTCCAGCCATTCTGTCATCTCATTATCAAGGTGATTGGTAGGCTCATCTAAAACCAGGATTTCTGCAGGGGTTAGTAAAGTACGTACTAAGGCAACTCTTTTCTTTTGCCCGCCTGATAAAAGACGTGGATCAGCATAAACATCACTAATACCAAGTTTTATCAGCATTGAGGTTGCTTCCCCTTCTAAATTATGATACTCCTCTTCTGCCTTCTGATTCAGGACTACATTTTGCAAAATGCTAAGACCTTCTTCAAAAGCTGGTGTTTGAGATAGATAACCTATCCTCACCTTCTTGCCTCGAGTTATCGTTCCGCTATCCGGTTCCTCAAGCCCGGCAATCATCTTAAGTAAGGTTGACTTCCCCGTACCATTTATACCAATTACACCAATCTTCTCACCTTCATTAATGCCCAGGGACACCTGGTCAAACAGCATACGCTCCGTGTAACTTTTACTCATATTTTCTATGGTTAATAAATTCATGTATGAAAACCTCTCTATATCCATCGTAATTTATGATTAGTTTTAAAAAACATAACATCCATTTCATTCATGAGTAATCATGCCTAATCATTATTACGAATAAATTAAATTCCTATCTTTTGCTTGATTATCGTACCATATGACCTATGAAATGTCTAGCAAGTGTAAGTAATTACTTAAGTCCAACAAAGTATAAGAAAAGTAAGGGCATTCTGGCTTAAACTAACTGAATTTTATTTTAACACAATAAGATCAGCTTATATTAAAAAAAGCTGAATCCCTAAAAGATTCAGCCCTGTCAACATAATTACAATACTCTATTACTTATTTCTTTTAATGATGTCACTTCTTCCCGGTCCATTGGAGATTAGAGTAACTGGCACTTCTAACTCTTTCTCAATGAATTCAATGTAGTTTCTACAATTCTCCGGAAGCTCCTCGTAACTTGTTATGCCTTTGATCTCTTGCTTCCAGCCAGGTAAATATTCATATACCGGTTTTGCCTTTGCAAGTTTTACTGTTGTAGGGAAATCCTTTGTAACAACACCGTCAATCTCATATCCTACACATACCGGAAGTACATCAAGATATCCAAGAACATCAAGTACCGTAAATGCTACTTCTGTTGCTCCCTGCATTCTACATCCATAACGGGTAGCTACTGCATCAAACCAGCCCATACGTCTAGGTCTTCCGGTAGTTGCACCATACTCACCGCCATCACCGCCGCGTCTTCTTAGCTCGTCCGCTTCCTCACCAAAGATTTCACTGACAAACTCACCTGCACCAACAGCACTGGAATACGCTTTAACAACTGTTACTACACTCTTGATCTCATAAGGTGGTATACCTGCGCCGATTGCACCATAAGCTGCTAACGTAGAGGAGGAGGTTACCATTGGATAGATTCCAAAGTCAGGATCTTTTAAAGCTCCCAACTGGCCTTCTAATAGGATGTTCTTTCCTGCTTTTATTGCCTCATGAAGGTAAGCAGATACATCACATACATAAGGTGCTACCATATTTCTATATTCTACAAGGGTATTGTATAATTCTTCTTCGTTAATTGCAGGTTTGTGATATAAATGCTCTAGAATTACATTCTTAAGCTCACATACTGTTGCAATCTTGTCCTTTAATACTTCATCATCAAATAATTCAGAAACCTGGAAACCAATCTTTGCATATTTATCAGAATAAAACGGTGCAATTCCTGATTTAGTGGAACCAAAGGATTTACCACCAAGTCTTTCTTCTTCGTACTGGTCAAACAATATATGATAAGGCATCATAATCTGTGCCCTGTCTGATACTAATATCTTAGGTGTTGGAACTCCACGTTCAACAATGGAATTAATCTCTTTCACTAGGTATGGGATGTTAAGTGCTACACCGTTACCAATAACACAGGTGGTATGTTTATAAAAAACACCGGAGGGTAATAAATGAAGTGCGAACTTTCCATATTCATTAATAATGGTGTGTCCTGCATTGCTTCCACCCTGATATCTTACAATGATATCTGTTTCTTGTCCTAGCATGTCCGTAATCTTGCCTTTTCCCTCGTCGCCCCAATTAGCGCCAACAATTGCTTTAACCATAGTGAAATCCTCCTTGAATCATATGATGGATCAGTGACTTAGCACCTCATCCAATTAATATCTCCAATTACTTATCAAGTATAATGCAATTATCTGTATAAGTAAAATCAATATTAATTATAACTTCTATAACAAGGGCTTATCCAGTTATATGACTTACACCTTCAATCATGGAGCACCTTCTTTCCTTCTAAATTTTTGAAATACCTATTGATTTAGTATATAGCATGATATAATGAAAAACGGAATGAGGTAATGGAGTTATTAGTTTAAGATTAATATAGCTTTGATTATAAATAGAAAAGAAGTTAGGAGAAAACGCTTTATGAGAATTAACCACCTTGCGCTATATACCAACGATTTGGAACGCATGAGATCCTTTTATATGAAATATTTTAATGCTGCATCTAACGAGGGTTATCACAACAAAACCACCGGACTTCGCACATATTTTTTATCATTTGAAGATAGTACACGGTTAGAATTAATGACCAGGCCGCAGCTCGAGGAAATATCCCCAGTTCCATTTCAAACTGGCTATATCCACATTGCTTTTAGTGCTGGAAGCAAAGACAACGTAGATTCTCTAACAGCCCAACTGGAGAAGGACGGTTATATAGTAGCCAGTAAACCTCGAACTACCGGTGATGGTTATTATGAAAGTTGTGTTTTAGATCCTGATGGTAATCAAATTGAAATTGTTGAGTAATAAGCTTTTAGCAGCTGAAAACATTCCATAACTATAAGCTTGCTGCAATCATAAGCTTTTAACACTATAACATCTTAGGCAAAACACCGACACCAGAAAGCCTGTTTATTATTTCTCCGGTAGAATATTTAATAAACTCCTGCATTCTCTGTGCGGAAATGTAAACGGGCTGCAGGCTTTCCATTGGCGTATAAAAATGCTGTTGTAAAAGCCACTCAATGCTAATACTAAGTTCCTGCTCACTAATATAATCTTCCACTGGATACACAACTGCCTGTTCCAGTATCATTTTAATATCCTTCATTCTATCATACTGATTTACTAACAGCATATCATTTCGATGTAAATCCGTCACAATGGTTTCATAGAACAGGGGATTGCTTTGCTCTATGCCGATTTCTTTGACTGATTTACTAAACTCATTCCGTACGGATAGCATAAATAGTTCGTCCGTTAGAATATGCACCACATATCCTCGATACAAGTCTATCAGAGGATCATTATAGTCTTGATGTCTTATTATGAAATCTATCAATCTCTTTTTATATATTTCATAATTTTCTTCCAGTTCAAAATCGCTATCTAATATATCATCCCGAAAATGGGAATGTTTCTTATATGCTCTAATATAGTTTTCCCTTGCATGGACCGCATCCGGTGCAAAGGAACCTAAATAGAATAACCCCTTTTGATTAATCGTCCCTTCAGGAAGGGACTTTAGCATCTCATCTGCGACAACAAGATGCGTTATTACTCCAGCCATATACTTCTCCGTCCTCTGAATTACTGCTTCCCTGTACTGCCATGGCCTCCACGGTCCTTATTTCCCAGGGTATCAGCTTCAATAAACTCAATCCTTGGTTGATGCTCTACAATACGAAACTGACAGATACGATCATTCACCTGAATTATTGTATCTCTCATTGCAAGTGCCGGAAAGAACCACTGGTCATTGTCTCCGCAATAGGTTTCATCAATAATTCCCATGGAATTTGTCTGTAAAATTCCAAAATTCTTAAAGGTACTGCTTCTTGGAACTACATGCGCCTCATATCCCATTGGCAATTCCATTGCAATTCCCAGGGGTATTAACCGAAATTCGCCTGCCTTCATTTCTATCGTTTCCGATGCTCTTAAATCAATCCAATCCGATTTATGATCAATATATCTTAATTTTTCAACCTTATCACTAATATATTTTATTCTTATATTCTGCATGTTGTTCTCCACTTTCCTTTACACTCCTTGTATTCATTCTATTAAATCCATCTTAAACTAAAAGATAGAATTTTTCTTCATTATTTATCGTATCAACTTAAAAATTGCATCTTCCTCTTTATTCTTATAATTGTTTCTATTCGATTCCTAGCATCTTAAGCAACTCCTTAGCTGCAGAAGATACCGGGTTACTGCTTGCAGTAATAACACAGAAGTTTCTTCTTGGTATCTGCTCATCAAATTTAAGTTCAAATAAAGTTCCATCTGCCATAGCTTCTGTGGCAAAATCACTTACCACACAACCAATTCCAAGATTTCTTCCTGCAAACTTTACAATGATATCACTCATCGCTAACTCAAATTCTGGTTTTAAGGTTACCTGATTTTTCTTTAAAAATTCATCTATATAGGTTCTTGTACTTGTATTATTCTCCAAACATATAATCGGAAGGCTTTCCAGTTGCTTATACTGTAAGGTAGTTCCTTTTAGCTCTTTAAATCTGCTGCCAGCCACAAAGATATCCTGAATTTCTCTAACCTTGGTTATCTTAATCTCGGGCTTTGCCTCAAAGGGTTCACTTACAATACCAAAATCTATTTTACCCTCATATAAGTAATCAATCGTCTCGGGAGTAGGAGCATTCGTAACGATAACCTTTATTTTGGGGAATTTTTCATGAAAGCTTTCAAGGTAAGGCAATAGATAGAATTGCAAGGTCATATCACTTGCGCCAATACGAATTTCACCCTGTTCCAGATCCAGCATCTTCTGAAACTTGACTTCGCCCATACGTATGTATTCATACCCTCTTTGAACATAATTATATAACATTTCTCCCTCGGGTGTTAATTTAACCCCTTTTGGTATACGAAGGAAAAGCTTGCTTCCTAAATTAGTTTCTAATAATTTAATTGCCTGGCTCACAGCTGGCTGAGAAATGCACAGTTCCTCTCCTGCTTGTGTAAAGCTGCCTGCTTTCGCAACATAATAAAAGATCTTGTAATACTCAAGGTCGATGTTCATATAAATAACCCTGCCTTTCTCGGCACCTATACACTTTGGGCTTTGGGCACATAATTTTTAAAATACATTTGTACTGAATTAGTTCTGGTAATCCTCGGAATATTGAATTGCTTTGCCCGCTTTAAATGCAAATAAAATTGTTTCGATTGCCTGTGCTGTAATTACACGGTACTGTAAAAAATACATCATATTATCCACAAAATCAATATAATCAGGCTTCTTCTCATCAAGTATTAATGTATTAATGCTTTCATTATTTAAACAGCGCAGTAAATACCCTGTTACAAAGCGTTCATTTGCAAAGGTCAGATTATAATCCTCGATATTATCTTTAACAATCATTAAAGGCTTACGTTTAATTAGCCAAAATGCCGTATAAGAATAAATCTTTGTGGTACTAATGCGGTCCATTCCATGAAATTGTTTTAAGCGATCGATATCCACAAAATAATCTATGATCATTTGATTGAGAGCATTAATTGAAATAATTAGATTATCTTCATAATGATGTCTCTGTATAAATTCCGTCATATAATCCCATAAAGTTGCATACCTGTGTTTGATTCGGTCTTCACCAAAGGCATCTGCTAAATATTGATAGGTCTTACTGTTCACATTTTTCTTGCTATAGTTGTCCATTGTATGCCACCGTCCGATCTTCGACATAGTTGTAATACGACATTGACTTTAAGAATTTTCTATAATTCTTGTAATCATTATTTTCAATTTCAAAAGTGTAATCCTCATAATTGTTTGGAAGAACGTGCTTAGACAAACTTCCGGTTTTTAAGGCATGTATAAACTCTTCTGCCACTTTCATCGCCGCTTCACTATGCTCCAATTTCATTTGCAGCTTCCTCCTCA
>JASGEU010000161.1:0-19836 GCA_047606065.1 Mobilitalea sp. | reverse complement strand
GTGTGTTCTTATTTGGTGCCTATCTGGCTCTACATAGCCAGGCAATTACAGCGGGCGTGGTCATTATTTTTGTACAGCTGATGAATTTTGTGGTCAGCCCTATTGGAGAAGTTCCACAGATTCTTGCAAACCGTAAAGCAGCCCTGGGGCTGGTTGATAAATTGGCGCTCTCTTTATCGGA
This sequence comes from Mobilitalea sp., assembly GCA_047606065.1. Lineage (GTDB taxonomy): Bacteria > Bacillota > Clostridia > Lachnospirales > Lachnospiraceae > Mobilitalea. The sequence goes on along the minus strand of JASGEU010000161.1, from coordinate 19,655 downwards.
ACAGGTGGAGCAAAATGGAATTTCAATAAGTCGGACACTGAATAATGCTATTGAACTGGAACACGTAAGCTTTGGGTATGAAGCAGAACAGACTATATTAAAGGATATTTCCCTTCAATTTGAAGCAGGGAAAAGTTATGCTCTGGTTGGCGGGTCCGGTAGTGGGAAATCCACATTGTTAAATCTTCTTATGGGAAGTTATTTCACTTATCAGGGTAAGATTCAATATGATGGACAGGAATTAAAACAGATCAATCTGGATTCCTTATATGAATTGATGTCTATGATTCAGCAGAATGTATTTGTGTTTGACAGCAATATTCAAAATAATATTACTATGTTTAAGGAGTTTGACCAAGACAGAATTAAACACGTTATAAAACAGGCAGGTTTATCAGCTCTGATTGAACAAAAAGGGATGAACTATGCCTGTGGAGAAAATGGGAGTGGCTTGTCCGGGGGTGAACGGCAGCGTATCTCCATTGCCAGATGTCTTTTAAAAGGAAGCTCTGTCATGCTTGTGGATGAAGCAACAGCTGCACTGGATGCGACAACAGCGGTGGCTATCACCAACTCCATACTGGAAATCGAAGATTTAACAAGGATTATTGTGACCCATCGACTGGAAGAAGCAATTTTAAGAAAATATGATAAGATTTTTGTTTTACATAATGGAAGTCTGACAGAACAGGGTACTTTTGAAGAACTGATGCTGGAAAAAGGATATTTTTATTCCTTGTATATGGTATCCCAATAAGGTTACAAATAGAAAATACCTGCAGTTATCCAATAATTGGAGCCTTGCAGGTATTTTTTATTATTAAAAAGCATAGACCCTTCATCTCTTGGGATCGAGGAGCAGATATCAATTTTTGATGAAGCCGAAACGCTTACGGATGCCAATGCTCCAGAACCGGATGAGAGGTTACGTCCTATCGGCGGGAAGAGTTATTAAAAGACATTCCACAAGAAAAAACTATGTACCTTGACTTGCCAGGAAGTACCATTTTGGGCCAAACGACCTCCTATGGCATGTATTTACTTTGAGAAGTTATAAACAAAGAAAGTATTTAGCAGATCCATGAATGCTCAAATTAGGTTTTTGAAGTATTCTTAAATTATATAATATTTATTTACTAATTTTGTACTTCATGCTACAATGTTCTTTATTAGAACAATTGATTTCTATTTTTCTAAACCAAATAACCATGGAATGCTAACATTTAATACTTTTGACAATGCTAATATTTCTATGTCAGTAACAATTCTTTTCTTCTGTTCAAGTTTAGAAATACTTGCTCTGTCTATATAAACGGCTAAAGTTTCAAGCCTTACAGATAACTCCATCTGAGTCATTTTACAACCTAATCTTGCTGTTTTTATTTGGTAACCTATCGCATTGCGATATTCGGAATCTAATACTAGTTTCATGATATTCACCTCTGTTCTTTATTGGAACAAAATTATTTTATCTTATATTGCAAGAAATAATGTTCTAATATAGAACATTAAAGAATTTTGTTAAAACAAAGATGCAATAATAAAAGCTAATTTAGGTCAACGGATGATTGAAAAGTTAGAATATAGTATTAGCATAATGTTTCTAAACATCAAAAAGGTTAATGATGCAAAGATTCAATAGGCATAGAAAGAGAAAATAAAACTAGTAATTGTGGAGAAAGGATAAACATAATGGAGTCAATACTTAAAAAGATATATTACGCCCATCTTAACCAGGAACAATTTTTTTGTGATAAAAACCCGGAATATCGTAATATCAATGATAACGTAATTGAGGTTATGGCATCATTAGAAAAGAAAGTTTCGGAAGAAGACTATAAAACCATTATGAAGCTGATGGAATTACATACTGAATCTGTAGCACTTGAAACAGCGGATGCTTTTGAATGTGGTTTTAAATATGGGGCATTAATCATGATAGAGGTTTTAAAAGATAACCCCCTGGCATGAGTATTTCTTGTGGAGGAATATTTTCTACAGGATTAAGAATTAGCTCCTCATTAAATTTTAATGCTTGTTTTTCTGGGGTTTCTCGTATGTTTTTTAGTTTATGATTAATTTCCATGTGATATCTCCAATTTGTTGTTATTTGGAGGTATCAGTTGTAGAGCAGACTAAAAAGTACCTGCTAGGGCTCAGGTATTAGTCACTTTTAATGTTTTTATAAGAATTCATTTGTTATAATGAGGTCTCAATCCAACTAAAAACCATGTCCGAAAACAGCCAGCTATTTTCAAAAAATATGATATAATTAAATTAAGAACAAACAGGAGGTGAAAGTTAATGCTGGAAAACAAAAGCGGGCTATATGCGGCATTTATGGCAAAAGATACACGCTTTGATGGACGCTTCTTTGTAGGTATATCGTCGACGGGAATATATTGTCGTCCAGTGTGCCGGGCAAAACAGCCTAAAGTTGAAAACTGTACTTTTTATCATACGGCAGCGGAAGCTGAACAAGCCGGATATCGTCCATGCCTTTTGTGCAGACCGGAACTTGCTCCGGGTTCTTCCATAGCTGATGCTACCGCTAATTTGGCTTATCGTGCAGCAAGAATGCTGGAAAAAAACTGTGGGAGCGGACAAAGTTTAGATGAGCTTTCCAGACGGCTTGGTTGTACGGACAGACATTTGCGGCGTGTGTTTAAAGCAGAATATAATGTATCGCCGGTACAGTATCTGCAAACGTGCCGCTTGCTTCTTGCAAAAAACCTACTTACGGACACTGACTTATCGGTAATTGCAGTTGCAATGGCTGCTGGTTTTGGAAGTTTGCGCCGATTTAACGAGCTTTTCAAAAGTCATTATAATCTTTCGCCCACAGCTTTGCGGAAACGTACTTTGGAGGAACAGAAGGATATTAGTGATGTGACTGTGGCGCTAGGCTATCGCCCGCCTTATCCTTGGGAGGAAATGCTTCGCTTCCTTGCTGGACGTGCAATTCCAGGGATTGATATAGTAAGAGATAACACATATATGCGAACGGTACATTTAGTAACGGTAGAGGGAGAGCATGTGTATGGCTGGGTGCGGGTAGGTCACAGACCACAAAAGAATGCTTTGACCGTAACAGTAAGTGAAACTTTACTCCCTGTCTTGCCACAAGTATTAGCACAGGTAAGACACCTGTTTGACTTATATTGTGACCCTGATGCAGTGTATGAAACACTACGGGTAATGAATGGAATACGAGAGGGACTTTGTGTTTTGGGTACTCGTTTACCGGGTTGTTTTAATGCTTTTGAGATGGCGGTACGGGCGGTGCTTGGACAACAAATTACCGTTAAGGCGGCAAGTACCTTGGCGGCAAAAATTGTTAATCGTTATGGTACGCCCATTCAAACAAAGATTCCAGGCTTAACTCATGTCTTTCCTTCTCCTGAAGATATATTGGCTTTGGACGGTCCTATTGAAAATCATTTCGGTTCATTGGGCATTATTGCAGCACGTTCAAAAACGATTTATGAGTTGGCAAGAGCCATTGTACAAAAAGAAATTGATTTTAATCTCCCAGCCCGACCAGAAGAGGAAATAAAAAAGCTGATGACAATTCGGGGAATTGGAAGTTGGACAGCACAATACATCGCCATGCGAGCTATGGAGTGGCCGGATGCTTTTCTTGAAACGGACGCTGGTGTAAAAAAAGCACTCTATCCTTTGACATCAAAAGAACTTCTGGAAATGTCAAATGCGTGGCATCCATGGCGTAGTTACGCTACAATCAATCTTTGGAATACGTTATAAAAAAATACAAGGAGGATTCAAATGTATTATAGGACAACTTATCTATCACCCGTAGGTTTGATTACGCTTGCGTGTGACGGAGACAATATTGTTGGTGTATGGAATGAAGGTCAAAAATATCATGGGGCTGCCATATCCGAAGAAATGATCGAAAAAGACGATATGCCGGTATTTAATACGGCAAAAAAATGGCTGAACAGATATTTTGCAGGCAAGAAACCTGCCATTTCCGAATTGCCGCTGGCTCCTATTGGCAGCGAATTTCGGAAAAGCGTATGGAATATTTTATGTGAGATACCATATGGAGAGATAGTCACATATGGCGATATTGCGAAAAAAATAGCGGCTAAAATGAACAAAGAAACGATGTCAAGTCAAGCAGTAGGCGGGGCTGTTGGACATAATCCTATATCTATTATTATTCCCTGCCATCGGGTCGTTGGAACAAATGGCAGTTTGACAGGCTATGCCGGGGGTCTGAAAATAAAAACAAAGCTGCTTGTATTGGAAGGTGTCAATATGTCCCAGTTGTTTGTACCTACAAAGGGTACGGCTCTTTAAGGGTAAGAATGTTAATATTATAATCAATACAGCTATTTTATAAAAACTAAAATATACCCTAACGCCAAGTGGGTACCAAGATCGATGGTCATCAGAATTACAGTAATAAGGCATGTAGAGAGTGTCATGTTAATGACAGGGAAATAGTATTCTGCAATGAATAAATTTATATAATCCATATTTGACAAAATAAAAATACAGATATTTGAATAAACCTTTTGAATCTGACAAACTGTAATTTAAAAGATTATATGGAAGCTATAAAAGATAAGCTAAAACGAACAAAAAGATAATATGAAAATCAGCGGGAGTATTTTCTAACGAAGGTACCCCGCTTTTTTATGTCTTTAAGTTTTCAAATTAATTCTGTTAATAAAGATGGGAGAAGTTCAATGGCACCGATATAACATATTTAATTGATGATCTCATGACTTGGCATACAACAATTAGAAAGAAGAAAAAGAATATTGTTAATAAATAGGGTTGTCTTTTTTATAAAATAGGAAATTCCACCTTGTAAAAGAATCTTGAATTAAAATAATCCAGCAAAGATGGATATAGAAAACAGACGAAACAGTAGAAGATTGATGCAAAAATCGAACATAAACAGCCAATAGTTCCTTCGTTGAATATAAAATACATATAGCTAAGACTTAAGTCACTGTTGAATACAAAGTGCGTAATGTGTAGATATAGAAATATTGCACTATAAATATTAAAAATATAAGGTTTAAATAGTGAATTATAATATTGAAATATAGTGTGGTATATGAACTAATGGTGTAAATAAACAAATGGATATATAGTTTTGAATAATTATTATTGACAATGTATAAATAAGTATGATAGGATAAATCTGTAAAAATATATTCGAAACATTTCGAAATAAAACCTTGCTGATATCTATGCAAATCAGGCAAATGAATGGGAAGAGAAATTTTTGTGAATTTTACATATGCTTTACGGTATGTGAAAAATATATATTTATGGGAGATTTTTATGCAAAAAACTAGAAAAATGTTAAGCAGTCTGTTCATTGTACTGGTCGTTTTGTTTCAGTCGACCTTTAATGCATTTGCCGTGGATAGTACGGCAGTACAGACGCAACAGACCAGTACCCAGGTTACTTCTGCGGTGCAGGCGACTTTGGAAGCAGATGCTTCCACCTTTTCATGGGACAATGCGACCGTATATTTTGCGTTGTCTGACCGTTTTTCTAACGGTGATACCAGCAACGACCATTCTTATGGACGTGAGCTTGACCAGAACGGCAATGTTTATTCCAATTATTTGACGGAACCGGCTACTTTTCATGGAGGAGATCTAAAAGGTCTTACTAATAAAGTGAATGAGGGCTATTTTACCGATCTGGGAGTAAATGCGATTTGGATTACGGCACCTTATGAGCAGATTCATGGCTGGCTGGGAGCAGACAGTTTCCGGCACTATGCATATCATGGGTACTATACTCTGGATTATACGAATGTAGATGCCAATATGGGTACGGCGGCGGATCTGGAGACCTTTATTGACACCGCTCATGAAAATGGAATTCGTGTAATTTTTGATGTTGTTATGAATCATGCGGGGTATGCTACACTCAAGGATATGAATGATTTCAATTTCGGTTCTCTGACCAGTAATTGGAAGGATTACTATTATTCCGCCTCTACCAATGCTTACTGGAGTAAGGATTATCTTTACATGGACAAGACTTCTGCAAACTGGGCGAACTGGTGGGGGAGTGCCTGGGTTCGTGCTTCACAAGGCTTCTACGGCTATACCGGAAGTGAAAGCGGTGACGATCTGACCATGTGTCTTGCAGGGCTGCCGGACTTTAAGACCGAGACACTGAATGACCCTGGAATTCCAAAGCTTTTGGAAAATAAGTGGAAGAGCGAAGGGCGTTATAATCAGGAAGTGGCTGAATTGAATGATTTCTTTAGTACCAGCGGCCTTAACCGGCAGGTATCAAATTATCAGGTAAAATGGTTGACTGACTGGGTGCGTGAATATGGTGTGGATGGTTTCCGTGTGGATACCGCCAAGCATGTGGAGCAGGGTGTATGGAACACACTGAAAGAGCAGTCCGTTATTGCATTGAAGGAATGGAAAGCAAATAATCCGGAAAAGGCTCTGGATGACCTTGATTTCTGGATGACCGGTGAGGTGTGGGGACATGGGGTATCTGCTTCTTCCTCCTATTTCTCCAATGGGTTTGATTCCATAATTAACTTTGGCTTCCAAGGAGTTCCCTCCAATATGTCCTCTTTGGAAACAACCTACAGCAACTATGCCAATGTAATCAACAGTAGCAGCAGTAATGTGAATTATCTCAGCTATATTTCATCCCATGATACCAGCCTTTATAACCGGAGCGATCTCATCAACGGAGGTACGGCACTGTTGCTGGCACCTGGCGCCGTACAGATTTTTTATGGTGATGAAACCGCGAGACCACTGGATTTTCTCAATTGTACATATGCGGATCAGAAATATCGTTCCGACATGAACTGGAATTCGATAAATCAAAATGTGCTGGCTCATTAGCAGAAGCTGGGTCAGTTCCGCGACAAGCATATTGCAGTCGGAGCCGGACAACATAAGATTATCAGCAGTTCGCCGTATACCTTTAGCCGGACCTATGATGAGAAGGGAATTACGGATGGAATTATTGTAGTTATTGGTGCCAGCGGAGCCACTACTGTGGATGTCAGTTCAGTGTTCGGAGACGGAGCACTTCTGACGGATTATTATACTGGAGCGCAGGCAAGTGTTTCTGACGGAAAGGTTACGTTTACGGCTGGAACCAATGGTGTCATATTGATTGAGGGTATGAACAACCAACCTTCTGTTTGGATTGACCAGAGCGAAGGCGGATTCTATACCGACGCGATGACTGTAAATATGAATTTTAAAAATGCAGATACGGCTACCTATTCACTCAATGATTCTGAAGCAGTAGAATATGCTTCGGGAGATACTATTACTTTCGGTGAGGCTGCGGCTTTTGGAACCGTCTTTACTCTAAAGATTACTGCCAGGAACGCCGACGGTGTTACTATTACCAAAACCTATACCTTTACGAAGGAAGATCCGGATCAGGTATTAACCGTACACTACTATAAACCGTCCAGTTGGGGAACACCAAATATCTATTATTATGATGAAACGGTATCCCCAAAGAAGGAAGGAAAAGCATGGCCGGGAACAGCCATGACCGATGAAGGAGGCGGATGGTATGTTTATAGCATTCCGCTTTGGAAGGAGGCTTCTGTAATCTTTAACTATTCCGGAAGTCAGATTCCGGGAGCGCAGCAGGCAGGATATAGGGTAACAACGGAATCGTGGATTAAGGATGGTGTGATTTACACACAAAATCCGGATAATCCGGCACCTATTGTCTCCATTGATGCGGAAGAGGGGGATTTCTACACGGATACCCTGACCATCACCTTGACGCTGGCCAATGCGGTCACAGCTTCCTATACAGTGAATGGATCTTCGACAATCCCGTTAGTTTCGGGAGATAAGATAGTAATTGGTGAGGGTGCGGCAATCGGTACGACTTTTGTATTGAGGATTGAGGCAGTGAATGCCTATGGTACTACTACCAAGATCTATACCTTTAACAAGGCACAAGAACCAGAGGAAAATACCTTTACCGTACACTACTATAAGCCATCCAACTGGGGAACACCGAATATTTATTATTATGATGAAACAGTATCCCCAAAAAAGGAAGGAAAAGCATGGCCGGGAACAGCCATGACCAGCGAAGGAAGCGGATGGTATTCCTATATCATTACCGGTTGGGACAAGGCCTATGTAATCTTTAACAGCAACGGCAGTCAGACTCCTGCCTCAGGAATGACTGGATATCTGGTAACGGCAGATTCGTGGATTAAAGACGGAGTGGTTTATACAAAGAATCCGGACAATCCGGTACCTGCTGTATTCATTGATGTGAACGAAGGAGATTTCTACACGGATACCCTGACAATCACTCCGACACTGACCAATGCGGAAACAGCTTCCTATACGGTGAATGGATCTTCGGCAACTTCGCTGGTTTCGGGAGATAAGATAGTAATTGGTGAGGGTGAGGCAATCGGTACGATCTTTGTATTGGAAATTGAGGCAGTGAATGCCAACGGTACTACTAACAAGACTTATACCTTTGCCAAGGCGGAAGAACCACAGGTAAATACCTTGACTGTACACTACTATAAGCCATCCGGTTGGGGAACTCCGAACATTTATTATTATGATGAGACGGTATCGCCAAAGAAGGAAGGTGCCGTATGGCCGGGAACAGCCATGACCAATGAAGGGGACGGATGGTATTCCTACACCATTGCCGGTTGGGACAAGGCCTATGTAATCTTTAACAGCAACGGCAGCCAGACTCCAGCCACAGGAATGAGCGGATATCTGGTAATGCAAGAAGCATGGATTAAAGATGGTGTAATTACAACAGAAAAACCGGTAACCGAATTGATTCCGGTAACCTTTGTGATAAAAAATGCAACGACCTATTTGGGGCAGGATGTGTATATTGCAGGAAACATAGCTGAACTTGGAAGCTGGAATACTGCAAATGCAATTAAAACGGCAATCTCCGAATATCCGACATGGACGGTAACAGTTAATCTGCCTGCCGGGGAAATAATCCAGTTTAAAGGAATCAAGAAGGATTCCAGTGGGAATGTAGTGTGGGAAAGCGGGTCCAACCATACATATACCGTACCCATCTTAGGCAACGGAGCAGTAACGGTAAACTGGAGTAATTAACCTTTATTTTTATACACTCTAATGTTATTGATTTAAGCTATCTATCTAAAATCGTAGGGGCTGTTGCAGAATTATTAAGTTCTGCAACAGCTCATTTTTATATGATAAACAAAAAATATGGGTCCTAAAGAATCCGCAAAAAGGGTATAATAAGTTATGTGAATAATACAATAAAATTATATTGAATTTATGCTAAAATTATTATTTTCAAGCAGCGAGCCGGATTTATCAAAGTGGTGCTAAAAGACAGTAGCAGCGTTATGGAACATATGAGCTAATTCACTCGTCTAATCATAAACGAATAAAGAAAGGGGAGTTTTTATGAGGTTTGGTTTTATATTAATTTTAATATCCATAGCAGCGATTATAATAACTTTCATATTAAATCTATTGTTTAAGAAAATAAGATATGTAAAATATATACCAGCAATTGTATTGTTTCCTTTTATGTTATACAATTTTATTACCATGTATAGTGTAACGAGCGAGGGCTTTGAGTCATTAGGCAGATTTATAATGGGAATTTTATTGCTAACTGGATGCGCAAGTTCTCTTATTGCTTCAATCGCTTTTGACATTGCTCATAGAAATATCGGTCGAAAGAAATAAGTTATATATTTTCTCCGACTTATAATATGAGGGATTTTTGCTTGTTTATAAATAGGAGAGAGTAGAAATGGGAAGATATGAAGTAGAGAGAAACTTTTTAAAATCTAATTTTAATAAATTGAAGAGTATTAAGACCGATAAAATGAAGGGGTTGCCGCAGCCAGAAGGAATAAAACGCTATAATTTCGATTCAAAAATGATCATCTTACCCGCCGTCAGTGCTGATATTCTAAAGAAACAGGATATTTTCCAATGTATTAAGGATAGAAGGAGTATTCGGCATTATAGTGAGGAAGCCATAAGTCTTACAGAGTTATCATACCTTTTATGGGCAACACAGAGTATCACTGGAACTAATAAGGCGGGTTTGACTTTTAGGACAGTTCCTTGCAGCGGAGCAACACATACTTTTGAAACTTATCTATTTATAATGAATGTGGTTGGCTTAGAGAAAGGAATTTATAGATATTTACCAATGGAGCATGCGTTGATGTTCCTGTTTCTACTAGATGATATAGATAAGAAACTAGATGAAATTTCATTGGACCAGCCTTTCGTTCCTCATTTTACGAAAAAATCTGCGGTAACCTTTGCATGGAGTACAACGCCTTATAGATCGGAATGGAAATTTGATGTATCAGCGCATAAGAAAATATTAATCGACGTTGGACATATTTGCCAGAACCTTTATTTGGCGGGTGAATCTCTGGATATGGGCGTTTGTGCTATAGGCATATATGATCAGGAGACGGTTGATAAGCTCTTGCAATTAGACGGGGAGGAAGAATTTATCATATACTTAGCGGCCGTTGGTATAAAGAAAAATAATGAAAGTGGAATATAATGATATTCGATAAAATCAAACAGGAAATTATGGCTGATCCAATGAACGAATCCTATACAAAAATGGGAATACCACCAATATTTAAAGCTTCTGTAGATGCTCGGATTGCCATAGTCGGACAAGCACCGGGACGTAAAGCAGAAGCAACTGGGTTGTTTTGGAATGATTTAAGTGGTGATCGATTAAGAGAGTGGATGGGAGTATCTCGCGAGATATTCTATACTACGAATCGTATCGCTCATTTACCAATGGATTTCTATTACCCGGGAAAAGCGAAAACGGGTGATGCCCCACCAAGAAAAGGCTTTGCAGAAAAATGGCATCCACGTTTATTGGAGGAGATGCCAAATATTGAAATCATAATTTTAATTGGCAGCTATGCACAGAAATATTATTTAAATAAAAGATGTGAGAAAAGTTTAACTGAAACAGTGAGAAATTTTCAAAAATATTTACCGGAATATTTTCCATTAGTTCATCCTTCTCCTTTAAATCTTGGCTGGTTGAAATATAATCCATGGTATGAAATTGATGTTTTACCTGTTCTAAAAGAAACTGTGGGTAAGAACTTATAGGGAATCATTAAATAATATAAGGATAAAAATAAGCATGCACTTATTTTATAAATAAGTGCATTTTTCTGTTGAATTATATAAGGACACTTTGTTTTTTGCATGCTCAGGTATATAATGTAAATGACTTCTTTTTTGGTTCGAAATATAAAAATGATATAATTTAAGATGTATTCAAAGTCACAATTTGGAGGTTGTAAATGAACATTTTAGTAATTGGTGGTACTAGATTCATAGGTGTGCATTTGGTTAAATATTTATTAGCTGGGGGACACAAGGTAACGATTGCAACACGAGGCCAAAGTGCTGATGATTTTGGCGATCATGTTGATAGAATTATTATGGAGCGTACCGATAAAAAAAGTATTTATAAGGCACTAAGTGGTATAAGCTACGATGTTGTGTATGATAGCTTGGCTTACTGTTCTAATGAAATAAAGTATCTGCTTGATGTTTTAGAGTGTAATAGATATATTCAAATATCGACTCTATCAGTCTACCGGCAACTAAAAGACCATCTATCCGAAGAGGAATTTGATGCTAAAACTTATCCGCTAAAATGGTGTTCAAGAGAGGATGATACATATGATGAAATAAAAAGACAGGCTGAGTGTGCATTGTATCAAACGTACACCGATGTAGCTGCTGTGTCTGTACGATTTCCATATGTAATAGGAGAAGATGATTATACAAAGCGTTTGTACTTTTATGTCGAGCACATAATCAAGTCTAGACCTATGAATATAGATAATTTAACCCATACGATGGCATTTGTAAAATCAAATGAAGCGGGTAAATTTCTTGCGGAATTGCTAGATAAGGATTTTTGTGGCTCAATTAATGCAGCAAGTTATGGAAATGTCTCATTATCTAAAATAATTCATTATGTTGAAAATAAAACTGGTATTAAGGCGGTTTTATCAAATAATGGTGATGATGCACCATATAACGGAACTCCCACATATAGCCTCGACTTACAAAAAGCCGAAAAAATTGGATTTAAATTTTCACATCTGAATACATGGTTATATGAATTATTAGATGTTTATATTGATACAGTATTGATAAAAGAGTAATTTTAACATCTTTCTTTTAACAGCCAACAATTAATAAGACGTATTATGAGACAGTTTATTTTAGATGAAATAGCAGCAAAAGGATGTACTCCAAGCTATTTGCCGGAGTTCATTCAGGTTGAAGTTAACAAACGACATAATAATTTATAAAAGACATTAGGACAGACAAAGATGCTCTGACATTGAATAGTCCTTAGGTGGATTGGCGAATGATATCTTTGTTAGAACGGCGCATTCATTAACATTGTTGATGGGTGCGTTTTTTCTGTAGAAAAGGCAATTACTTTAAATAAATATTAGCATATGTAAACACAATATACTTATAAAACTATTAGGAGACAATGCAGAATGAAAGATAATGAAATGTATACCACACAGGAGATTCAAGCTCAAACACAGCCAATTCCTGGAAAGGAAAGCAACATGGATCCAGAACCAATTTATGATAATCCAGATTATAAAGGAGCCAGCAGGCTAAAGGGAAAGACTGCCATAATCACAGGAGGAGACAGTGGGATTGGAAGAGCAATCACAGTAGCTTATGCGAAGGAAGGCTGTAATGTTGTCATCGTTTATAATATAGCGGATGATGATGCAAACTTTACGAAGAAAATTGCAGAAGAGTATCAAGCAAAAGCAATATTAATGAAAGGTGATATTGGTGATAGCAGTTTCTGTAATCAAATTATAGAGAAAACCGTTCAAGCTTTTGGCTCGTTAGATATTATCGTTAATAATGCAGCAGAACAGCATCTCCAAAAAAGACTGGAAGATATCACGGATGAGCAGCTGCAAAGGACATTTCAAACGAATATCTTTGGAATGTTTTATTTAACGCGAGCAGCACTTCCACATCTTAAGGAAAATAGCGTTATAATAAATACAAGTTCTGTTACAGCATTTAAAGGAAATCCAGATTTATTGGATTATTCCTCAACAAAAGGTGCAATTACAGCCTTTACCAGATCCCTGTCTGCAAATTTGGCGGAACGAAAGATAAGAGTAAACCAAGTAGCTCCCGGTCCCATCTGGACCCCATTAATCGTATCTACTCTGGATAAGAATACAGTAGGAACATTTGGGAAAAACACACCTATGAAGCGACCTGGTCAGCCGGTTGAGGTGGCGGAAGCCTATGTATTTTTGGCGTCGGATGCATCTACTTATATCACGGGACAGACCATTCATATTAATGGTGGTGAGATAGTTAATGGATAGTTATTAGCAAAGATAAGTGAACAGCATATTATGAGACCGTCTTTCCAGAGTTTCTTTAGAAACTTTCTAATCTGCGAATGAACGGTCTCTTTATATTCATGACAAGTGAAACGACTTGTCGTTTCATCTTGTTTGCGTTAAGGAAAAGTGACGGAAATGATTGCACATATGATTGTGTATCCTAGTTTTGCGTATTATCCTGCAACAGACGCCACAGGGTGGTACGGCTGATGCCCAAGCGTTTGGCTGCGGCAGTGTGGTTGCCCTCGGTTTCGTCTACCACCCGAATTGCGATATCTTTGCTGATCTCTGAAAGCGTACGGTTCAGGTCCAGAGGAGTGGCAGCGTTTTCTTTCTGGGAAGAGAAAGCACCAACGTGACGTTCCTTAAGCAGCACCTGACGTACATTTTCGGCGGTGATGATATGGCTGGTACCCGTTACCGCAAGTTCCTCGATTACCCGGCGAAATTGAGTGTAATTATGTGGCCAGTTGTAACGTTGCAGTAGAGACAGTGCTTCTGGATCTGCACCTAATATCTGTTTGGGCATGTTGACGTTCATGTGGCTTAAGCATAGATTCATCAGAGTGGGAATCTGATGAGATACCTGCCTAAGCGGCGGAAGATATAAGGAAAGGCAGGATAGCTTTTCTCGAAATAAAGCGCCTACTTTAGATATATATTCGCCACTCTGGCAAACACAGGAAATCATTACCCTGTTTCGATGGCATACATCCATCTCCGTCAGTACAGCGATTAGCTGGTATTGACGTTCCAGTGATAATACATCCACATTGGCAAAGTACAGCGTACTGCCTTCGTCTGCCAATGGCGAATTGTGATGTTCCATAAGAAATGCCCAGCTGCGGTCGTTCAGCAGGCCGCAGTTGATGGCCACTAAAGGGTTATTTCGCAGCTGGCCCTTTATGTAAAGCATGCTGACGATAGATTCCTTACCTGTTCCATCCTCGCCTGTGAAGATGACAGGGGCAGTGCTTTGACTGATTTGGTCAATTTCCTGCTGTGAGCCTTGAAGATTCCCTACAAAGCTGAAAATGCTGCTGTAGTAAGCTGCCTCTGCCTCGGCTCGGCCCGAGAAACTGATTCCTATCTGGTTTGAGGCTACCGGCAATTTTCTTTCATCGAAGAAAAAGGCGGTATATCGTAAAGCACCACTTGTAATTTGCCGAACACGAATAGAGTAGCGCATACCTTTCAGAGAACGGCTGATTCGCTGATCCCCCTCCTGCCCGGCTTGGGATAGTTCGTTACGTAATAATTCCAATAAGTCAGGCTTTAGATCTTCCAGCGTGGAAAGAAACAGATTGCCCTGGCTGTCAAAAACAATAGTCTGTCCGATCTGTCCCCGAAGAAGCTCTCGAAAAAATAAGTTTTCATCCCGCAGATATTGCTGGCTGTCGCACAGCAGCAATGTCTGATTAAAGGCATTTCGGATACTGTCTATCCCGGAGGTAATAAGGAAGGAATTGATTCCGAGCCGTTGGGCTGTAGTGTTAACAATCACGTCGCAAAGAATAGTCTCATTCTGTTTATCCTGAAGACTACGCAGGGTCGGTTCCACCGCCTCAATAGAATCTAGTGTATGGATATCAATCTCGCACTCCAGTAAGTCACACAGGGGTAATACATGGTTCTTGATGTCGGCGAAGGAAATCATGGTTATCTTCTTTTTTAGCCCGTTTGCCAGTTTAATAGCACAGAGAATATCATACATAGATATTTCAATCTCGATTACCGGAATGGTTAGCTTTTGCCGTAAAATCCGGGCTGTTGCACCACGAGAAATTACCACATCGTAGTCTCCGTGAAAGTTATTCTGTGCGATAATAAGACCCTGCTCCATATCACCCACATAGACCGTCAAATCAATTTGTGGAAATTCTTTCGCCAGATTCATCATCTGAATTTTCATTCCCTCATAAGGCGCAATGCCCAAAACACGAATATAATTCTTCATAATCACCTCAAATGCGTTTCATATTTAAACGTATTGTACCAAATGCACAAAAAATAAGCAATAGATTTTTCGTGTGTTTCATAAATAAACAATTTGAGGGCGGCTGTAACTTGACGAAAGCTTAAAAAATTATATAATATGAATATAAACTTTAACAAAAAGGGATCAATAATTTACAAAATATACAAAAAAGAAATTAGCCCTTCTAAAGTGTTTAAATATGAAACGATAGGAGGTGGATGAATGGTTAAGCTTCTAATTATTGCGGATGACTTCACGGGGGCACTTGATACAGGCGTACAGTTTGCAGCCAGAGGTGCAGCAACAATCGTGGTAACAGATGTGAATTATGATTTTCAATCAATTGAAAATACGTTGGACGTTTTAGTAATGGTGGCAGAAACAAGACATCTGGATTCACAGAAAGCTTATGAGATTGTGTATAGCACAGTACGCAGAGCGTTGCTAGCCGGAATTGTTCACATTTATAAAAAGACAGACTCAGCACTACGGGGAAATATTGGGAGTGAATTGACGGCACTGATGGATGCAACAGGTGTCGACACCATACCGTTTCTTCCTGCCTTTCCGAAACTCGATAGAGTCACCCGAGAGGGAATTCACTATATCGATGGTGTGCCTGTGGCTCAAAGCGTTTTTGGCCAAGACCCTTTTGAACCAATTCTAAACTCGTCGGTGGCGGATATCCTTGTGCAGCAAACGAAGGTGCCGGTGTTGATACACCCTCAAATGGAAGAGTATAAGATTTCAAATCCTGGTATTCAGGTATTTGATGCAGAAACAGACACAGATCTGAAACACATTGGCAGACAACTGGGACTTGAGCAGCTTCAATTCAGTGCAGGATGTGCTGGATTTGCGGCAGTACTGGCAGATATGCTGAATTTAAAGGGACCAGCCCCCAGAATGCCAAAGCTTGAAGATACACTGGTTATCGCTTGCGGCAGTGTCAATCCAGTAACGATCAGCCAGATGAAGGTTGCACAAGAATACGGCTTTCCACGTGTGAATTTGGATCCTGTTCAAAAACTGGAATCCAGCTGGGTGGATAGTAAGGAGGCGGGAGAGTGTATTCAAGGGTGGATGGCGCAGGCATTGGCAAAAAGACGATTTATTCTTGATGTGAATGATCCGGAAGGATGTGAAGATACTGATATCTACGCACAGGAACACAACTTGACAATGGAGCAGCTGCGGGTACTGATTTCTGATAATTTGGCAGCTTTGATTAAACGAATGCTTGACAATGGCTTAAATGCAACTCTTTTATGTACTGGTGGAGACACACTGATGGCGTTAATGCAAGCGATAGGTATTTCGGAGCTTATGCCAATTTGCGAACTGGAAACAGGCGTTGTTTTAACAGAATTTATTTACAAAGAAAATACATATCAGATTATTTCTAAATCTGGTGGTTTTGGAGATCAAGATCTACTAATTAAATTAGCAGAAAAGATTTCCTGAAAAAATGGTAACACTCATTCTTAGAACATGGAGGTAAATTATGAATTATCCTACTCTTCCCGGTTTGACTTTAGACGGTCGTATCTACCGCAACGAAGAAATGGGTACTGTGGAATCCATGGTACCACCCGGTCCCTTCGCCACCTGCCATTCTCCTGCAATGCTGGAATTGCCAAATGGTGACCTGCTGTGCTGCTGGTTTGCAGGAACTTATGAAGGTGAAGCCGATGTCCATATCGTATGTGCTCGTTTACCCAAGGGGGACGACAGATGGACGGAGCCGGTCTCTGTTTCCGGCGATCCTAAGCGCAGCGAGCAAAATCCATCTTTATTATACGGTCCTGACGGTGCTGTGTGGTGTATGTACACCGCGCAATTGGATCGGGTTGAGGGTAAAGATAATATGCAGTTTACCTCCCAAATCAGATGCCAAAAGAGCTTTGATGGGGGACGTACCTGGGGCGATTATGAAACCGTCTTCTCAAGAGAAGGCAGCTTTTGCCGTCAGCCTATTCAGATACTGAAAAATGGACGCTGGATTTTTGGTAACTGGCTGTGCACTGATTCAAAAGAGGGTCTATCCGGTGATCCAAGTGTATTTCAGATTTCTGATAATCAGGGCAAGTCCTGGCGCATGGTAGAAATGCCGAACAGCCGTGGTCGTGTTCATCCTACCGTTGTGGAGCTGGATGGCGGGCACCTGGTAGCTTTCATGCGCAGCCGTGAGGCAGACAATGTATACCGCAGCGAATCCCTGGACTGGGGCGAAACCTGGTCAGAGCCAAAACCGACTCCACTGCCAAATAATAACTCCTCTATCAGTGCTATTCGCACACAAAATGGCCGTGTTGCTGTGGCATATAATCCCACCTGCACACCATCTCCAGTGCCAGGTAAGGCTGCATGGCCGGGACTTCGTTGTCCTGTTGCTGTAGCATTGTCCGAAGACGGAGGTCTTACTTTCCCGCTAATTCGCTGGATGGAACGTGGCGAGGGATACGTGGGAGAGGAGAACAAAACAAACAACAAGCAGTATGAGTACCCCTACCTGATGCAGAGTAACGATGGAAGACTGCATTTAACCTACGCAGCATACACCCGTAAGTGCATTAAATACGTTAGTTTCACCGAAGCAGATGTTATTGGCTCAAAACGTGAGTCTGTCGGTGTGTACAACCCTACTTCCGGAGAGGGTACCAAATAACAAATTTCACAGAATGTCTTTTTATAAATTATGATCAAAAAGGAGTGATATCAAATGCAGACAGTATATAATTTAAAAATGCCTCATGCCGTCTACGGCGGGGAAAACTCAATCGACAATATCACTGCAATCTTAAAGAATAACCAAGTTAAGCGTGTAGCTATGTTTACGGATAAGGGAATACTTGCCTCAGGTCTGTTTCATTTACCAGAAGAGGCTGTAAAGGCTGCGGGTGCAGATTACTATGTGCTGGACGAGATTCCGCCAGAACCTTCCTACACAGCAGTGCAGAAGATTGTTGATCAATTCAAAGCGAGTGGTGCAGATATGATTATTGCCTGCGGCGGCGGAAGTGTTTTGGATGCTGCCAAGCTGGCGAGTGTACTTGTAACCGATGAGTACGGTGTAAAGGAATTACTGGATGAGCCAGGACGTGCAAAAAAATGTGTTCCAACAGTTCTGATTCCCACCACTGCCGGCACTGGTGCGGAGGTAACTCCAAATGCCATTGTGGCAGTTCCGGAAAAAGAGTTGAAGGTTGGCATAGTAAACGAAAATATGATTGCTGATTATGTAATCTTAGATGCCCGCATGATTAAAAACTTACCTAGACAGATTGCTGCCGCTACCGGCGTAGATGCTTTGGCACATGCTATTGAGTGCTACACCAGCAAAAAGGCTAATCCCTTCTCTGACACCTTTGCCTTGGAAGCGCTTGATCTGATCTTAAACAATATTATCCCTGCCTGTGATGATCCCGAGGCTATGGAAGCAAAGAACAAGATGCAGATTGCTGCATTCTATGCCGGAATTGCCATCACAGCTTCCGGTACCACAGCGGTTCACGCCCTAAGTTATCCTTTGGGTGGTAAGTATCACATTGCACATGGTGTTTCCAATGCGATCTTACTGGCACCAGTGATGCGTTTCAATGCATCTGTTTGTCAGGAACGACTGGCACAAGCTTATGATCGTTGCTGCCATGACACCGAAAATATATGCCTGACGACCAATGAAAAGACAGAATGGATGATTGAGAAACTTGAGCAAATTGTACGTCATTTAGAGATACCAACCAGCTTAAAGGAATTCGGTGTCCCAAGAGAGGATTTGGAGGGCTTAGTGGAAGCTGGTATGCAAGTACAACGCTTGCTGGTAAATAATATGCGTCCAGTAACTCCAGAGGATGCAAGAACTCTGTACTTAGAAATTCTATAAATTAATGTTCAAATAAAAAGGAGAAGTATTATGAAAAACGTTGAATTAAAAGGCATTATCCCACCAATTCTAACCCCTATGAATGCCGATGAATCAATTAATCTGAAAGAGTTGGGTAATCAGATTGAACGTATGCTGGAGGGCGGTGTCCATGGTTTATTTCCTTTCGGAACCAATGGCGAAGGTTATATCCTAAGCGAAAACGAAAAAATTGAAGTTCTTGAGGCTACTATTGCTCAAGTAAAAGGTCGTGTTCCTGTGTATGCAGGTACGGGCTGTATTTCTACAGCGGATACCATTCGCATCAGCAAGAAGGCTCAGGAGCTTGGAG
>JASGEU010000160.1:0-8201 GCA_047606065.1 Mobilitalea sp. | reverse complement strand
GGAAAAACTGCCGCTATTTATGTAGGTGGTTCCAGAGCACATCACTATCAGTTTCTTCTCAATGATCTGGGAGTTCATACCATTTTAGCCGGTTATGAATTTGGCCATAGAGAAGAGTATGAGGGGCGTGAGGTAATACCCTTTGTAAAGGTGGATGCTGACAGTAAGAATATTGAATCAATTACAGTGCAGCCGGATGTGGAAAAATTCCATGTTTATTTGTCGGAAGAGGAACTTAACCGTTTAAAGGAAGAGAAGTTAATTGATTACTATGGTGGAATGGTCAAGGATATGAAGGATGGCACTTTCATGGTGGATGATTTAAATCATTATGAAACAGAAGAGTTTCTCAAATTGTTAAAACCAGATATATTCTTCTCCGGTATTAAAGACAAATACGTAGCTCAAAAGAGCGGTATTTTATCCAGACAGCTTCATTCCTATGATTATAGCGGGCCATATTCCTGCTTTAGAGGTGCTGTAATCTTCGCAAGAGATATCGCAATGGGAATTTATGCTCCCGCTTGGAGTTATGTGAAGGCACCCTGGTCAACGACACCAATACTGGAAGGAAGCTTAGGAGGTGAAGAGGCATGTTAGATTATACCACAGCAGTAAAATCAGAGCGTAGTGCATTACGTGTCAATCCTGCAAAGACCTGCCAGCCGGTAGGGGCGATGTATGCAGCTCTTGGTGTACATGAATGTATGCCACACAGCCATGGTTCTCAGGGATGCTGCGCTTTCCACAGAATGTTTTTAACCCGTCATTTCAAAGATCCGGCAATGGCATCCACCAGCTCCTTTACCGAAGGTGCTTCTGTATTCGGTGGTGGTGCCAACTTAAAAACAGCTGCAAAAAATATATTTGATATTTATAATCCTAAGATTATAGCAGTTCATACGACTTGCCTTTCCGAGACAATTGGTGATGATTTAAATGCATTTATACAGGATATTGATGTGCCGGAAGGAAAGTATATGGTGCATTGCAATACACCCAGTTATTATGGTTCCCATGTTACCGGCTTCAGTAATATGGTAGCTGGCTTTATTCGTTACCTGTCAAAGTCTTCTGGAAAGAAAAATAAAAAGGTGGTATTAATGCCTGGTTTTGTTAATCCGGGAGACATGAGAGAAATGAAGAGACTTACCGAGGCGATGGGGGTGTCCTATACCATGCTGCCGGATACCACTGGAGTTATGGACTCTCCAATGACAGGTAAGTTCGAGCTTTATCCCAAAGGCGGCACAACAGTGGAAGAAATTATTTCTCTGGGTGACTCGGCATGTACCTTTGCGTTTGGTAAGGCAGCAAGTGAGGTACCAGCAGAAACTCTTACAAAAAAATGTGCAGTTCCTCATACACTGTTACCTTTGCCAGTTGGAATTGGGAGAACCGACGAATATATTATGGCCCTTCAGAACTATACCCAAGAGGCAGTTCCTTATGTTGTTGAGGAGGAAAGAGGGCAGTTGGTAGATATTCTGATTGACATTCATCCCTATACCTATAACAAGAAGGTAGCCATCTTCGGCGATCCTGACACAGTATTAAGTATTGCAGAATTTACTCTTGAGATGG
The DNA here is from genome assembly GCA_047606065.1 of Mobilitalea sp. Classification (GTDB taxonomy): domain Bacteria; phylum Bacillota; class Clostridia; order Lachnospirales; family Lachnospiraceae; genus Mobilitalea. The sequence continues at coordinate 6,617 of JASGEU010000160.1, read as the reverse complement.
GTATGATTCCAAAATATCTTGTAACCGGTACACCGGGAGATTCCTTTGAAAAAGCAGCGAAAGAGCTTTTTACCAAATTCGGAGTAGAGGGTTGCAAGGCAAAGGCATTTGCAGATTTGTTTGAATTACATCAATGGATTAAACAAGAAGGTGTGGATCTACTTATTGGTGGAACACACGGGAAATATATAGCAAGAGCAGAAGATATACCATTTGTGAGAGCAGGCTTTCCTATTATTGACCGATACATTCATTCTTACTTGCCAATTGTGGGCTATAAGGGTGGTATGAGACTGGCAGAGCTAATCATGAATGCATTAATGGATCGACAGGATAGGGATAGCTTAGAGGAAGACTTCGAGATGGTTATGTAGATAAGATAAGGACTGTGGCAAAGGGAGGTTGTGACAATGGGAAGTGTGGCAAAGGGGAGGCTGTGTAGAGAAACGAACGAATACTAGCTTCCTCACACACAGATTGACTGACATCTTGCTTGTTTTGTATGCCACCATCAAATATAAATGGTTGCTTGTGTCATACAAAAGCAACCAAGCTGTCCGTCAAACAGTGCATTTTAGGAAGCTAAATATTCGTTCGTTTCTCTCTCGACTTCGTTTACAACAGCTTGAACATTGTCTCCCTTTGCAAAATCCTTATCTCGGTTTACTTTTGTTACAAGTCGCTTATTCTTATAAAGGGAAGTCGCTATAATCGTTAATTGAGTAGACATTTAATATTAATAGAGTAGCAAAACTTTCTGTATTAACTAGTCAATAAACATACTATGCAAATTGACGCAGATAGGCTTAAATTCGCTTTTGACACTCTAGTCAGTATTATTTTAGCTTTAACCAGAAAGGAAGGATGTCTGTGGAAAATGTAAATGTTCTGGAGGCCAGAAAAAGCTCTATTGTACGTAAGCAGGAGGGCTGCGGTGGTGATGGAATGCGCTGTGATAGTAACAGTGTATCTGGTGCGGTTAGCCAGAGGGCCTGTGTATATTGTGGAGCCAGAGTTGTTCTAAATCCAATCACAGATGCCTTTCATATAGTACATGGTCCAATCGGCTGTGCCAGTTATACCTGGGATATTCGAGGCAGCTTAAGCAGCAAGGGAGACCTTTATCGTAATAGCTTTTCAACTGATTTAAGGGAACAGGATGTCATTTTTGGAGGTGAAAAACGGTTATCCGCAGCACTTGAGGAAGTCATCACGAAGCACAAGCCAAAGGTAATCTTTGTCTATGCTACCTGCATTGTTGGGGTTATTGGCGATGACGTTGAGGCGGTATGTCAGAGCTTTACGAAGAAGTACGGAGTTCAGGTATTACCTGTAAAATCCCCCGGTTTTTCCGGGAATAAGTCCACTGGTTACAAAATGGCTTGTGATGCTATTATGAGGCTATTAGCACCCCATAAGCCTGCAAAAAGAGAAGGGATTAATATACTTGGAGACTTTAATCTGGCAGGAGAGATCTGGATTGTCAAAGAGTATCTTAGAAAAATGGGTATTCCCGTGATAGCAACCATAACAGGTGATTCCGATTATGATACCTTGATTCAGGCTCCTGCTGCCCGGCTGAATGTTGTTCAATGCGCTGGTTCCAGTACCTATCTTGCAAATCGTATGGAAGAAGAGATGGGGATTCCCTATATCAAGATTAGTTTTTATGGAATTGAAGATACAATAAACTCTTTAATCAGAATTGCAGAAGCACTTGGTAATGAAGATGCTAAACAGAAAGCTATTGAATTTGGTAAGGCAGAGACCGCCAGACTTCAAGATTTCTTATCAACTTATCGTAAAAATTTAGTTGGAAAAAGAGCTGCTATCTATGTGGGCGGCGGCTTTAAAGCAATTTCTCTCATTCGTCAGTTTCGCGCTCTCGGAATGGAAACAGTGGTGGTGGGTACTCAGACAGGAAAACCGGAAGACTATGAAATTATATCCAGTATTGTAGAAAAGGATACGGTTATCTTAGATGATGCAAATCCGGCGGAACTAGAGGCATTTATTAGAGAAAAGGGAGCAGATATCTTAGTGGGTGGTGTAAAAGAGCGACCACTTGCATATAAGCTGGGTATTGCCTTCTGTGATCATAACCATGAAAGAAAGCATCCATTGTGCGGCTTTGATGGCGTAGTTAATTTTACAAAGGAAATTAATAAGAGTATGAACAGTCCTGTTTGGAACTATGTTCACTCTCGTTTGGAATGAAGGTATAGATTTAAAGGAGGTCTTCATGAGGTCAAAAATAGTTAATCTAAACGTAAATCCATGTAAAATGTGTATGCCAATGGGGGCAATGACAGCAATGAGCGGAATTAAAAAATGTGCATCCATTCTCCATGGTTCACAGGGATGCAGCACCTATATTAGAAGACACATGGCAACACATTATAATGAGCCAATTGACATTGCCTCCTCGTCCCTAACTGAGGAAGGAACCGTATACGGTGGAGAAAAGAATTTGCTTCAGGGGTTAAAAAACCTAATTCAAGTATATCAACCAGAGGTAATTGGCGTTGCTACTACCTGTCTTGCAGAGACAATTGGAGAGGATACTCCGCGTATTATTCAAAAGTTTTATGATGAAAATGCAGAGTATAGGGATGTGGCTATTGTAAGTATAGCTACCCCAGGATATGGAGGTACCCAGTTTGAGGGATATTTTTCGGCACTCTATCATTTGGTGAAAAGCGTTACTATGGAGGTGACTCCAAATAATAAGGTCAATGTCATTACCAGTCAGCTATCGCCTGCAGATACCCGCTACTTAAAGGACCTATTAGAAGAGTTCTCAATTGATTATATTCTATTACCTGACGTATCAGAGAGCTTAGACGGCGGGCATGAACCTGTTTATCAGAAGCTGTCTCAGGCGGGAACGGATATCAGGGATATTCAAATGATGGCAGGAGCTAAATGTACCATCGAAATCAGTACCTTTGCCGAAGATTTAAAATCACCGGCTTTATATTTACAAGAATCCTATGGAGTTCCCTTTCATAGATGCCACTTACCAGTGAGCTTAAGAGACAATGATGAGCTCCTAAGAATTTTAAAGGAGGTATCCGGTAACAGGATACCAAAGAGAATTCTGAAAGAAAGAAGCCGCTTTCTGGATGCCATGATAGATTCACATAAATACAATGCAGAAATTAGAGCTGCCATATATGGCGAACCTGACTTTGTATACAGCGCCGTGAGATTATGTGCAGAAAATGGTATTGTTCCTCAAATCGCAGCCACAGGCAGTAAGTGTCACAGACTGAAAGAACTACTTACAAAAGAAATAGAAACAGCGGCAGAAGCCTTTTATGTAAAAGAGTTCCGCATTCTGGACGACATTGATTTTCAAACATTGGAGGAAATGGCAAAAGAGTTGAAAATTAATCTATTCCTGGGTAACTCGGACGGAAGACGTATGGCTGAAAGATTAGGTATTGCGTTGGTACGAAGGAGCTTTCCCATTCATGACCGTATAGGTGGGCAAAGGTTACGAAGTCTCGGATATGAAGGCACGCTTACTCTACTGGACGAGATGACAAATGAAATTCTTAGTCGTAAAGAAACTGGATTTCGCGAGGAACTTTATAAGAAGTATTATAAGGATACAACTGCAATGGACTATCCAATGAGGCGGGATAATATTAGTGCCAGAGGAACCAGGCTGTATGACAATAAAAACTTCAGAGTAAGAAAGGGCAGAAACAATGATATCGGTACCAGGTTGGACAATACGCAAAAATGGAACAGTAAAGAAGAAGTGCTGACGGTGAAAGAACTGTCCATTGAGGAAAAGACAGCGACCCATCCCTGTTATAACTGCGGAGCACATCAATATGCCAGAATGCATTTGGCCATTGCACCAAAATGCAATATAAGCTGTAATTATTGTTTGCGAAAATATGATTGTCCAAATGAAAGCAGGCCAGGAGTTACGACTAAGGTACTAACACCAGAGGAGGCAATACAGAGATATCTTGAGGTAAAGGAAAAGGTCCCTAAGTTATCAGTTGTTGGTATTGCAGGTCCGGGAGATGCACTAGCCAATATGGAGCAGACCAGAGAAACATTATCTGGCATAAGAAAACTTGATCCAGAGATTACCTTCTGTATCTCCACCAATGGACTAATGCTTCCCCAGTATGCCAATGAGTTAATTGACCTTGGAGTGTCGCATGTAACAGTGACGATGAATACGGTGGATACAAAGCTTGGAGCGGAAATATACAAATATGTGGACTATATGGGTAATCGGTATTACGGAGAAACAGCTGCGGCTATCCTGCTATCAAACCAGCTGGCAGGAATTAAAATGCTTACCTCAAAAGGAATTATGTGCAAGGTGAATATCGTAATGCTAAAAGGTATTAATGAACATCACATACCGCAGGTGGTTGCAAAAGTTAAGGAGTTAGGTGGTGTTATGACTAATATCATGCAGTTAATTCCGGTAAAAGGCAGCGTATTTGAACATCTTCCATTGGTTAATAATAAAGAAATTATGGAGATGCGTTCAAAATGCGGTGAAAACCTAAAGCAAATGTATCATTGCAGGCAATGCAGGGCGGATGCTATCGGAACTCTGGATAACGACCAATCTGTTGAGTTTAACCATTGCCATAAAGAAATCGATGATACGAAGAATGTTGATAATACAAAAGAGATAGATAAAACAAGGGATGATAATACAAAAGATGATAATGCAAAAGAGATTGGTAATGTAAATGAACCTGCAATACATATTGCAGTGGCAACTCAGAGTGGAATGATTGTTGACCGGCACTTTGGTCAGGTCTCGGAATTCTATATTTATGAATACAAAGCCGGGAATACAGTTTTTAAAGAAAGAAGATCCGTTGATAAATATTGCAGCGGAGCAGACGAATGTGGGGAACGAGAAGATAAGATGGAACGTATCCTCAAAGCGGTAGCCGATTGTCAGGCTGTGATTGCGATGAGAATTGGAGATGTCCCCCGTACAAAGCTAAACCAAAAGGGAATTCGTACCTTTACTACTTATGATCGCATTGAGGATTCCGTAAAACGTGCGGTAGAAGAACTTATAGTAACTACCTGAAATAGAAAAACTTTATTCGTATTTCGCTATATTAACCGCAAAAGAAATTATTAAACTTATGAAATGGGAACTATAAAATTAGTAAAGGGGGATTTTACAATGGTGGAAGTAAAGCATCACATATTTATCTGCACAAGCTGCAGAATTAATGGACAGCAGAAGGGTTTTTGCTATTCTAAGGGCTCGGTGGATCTCGTACAGACCTTTATGGAATTAATTGAGGAAAATGATTTATCAAGTGAAGTAATAATTACAAATACAGGTTGTTTTGGCATTTGTGAGAAAGGTCCGATTGCTGTTGTTTATCCAGAAGGAATATGGTATGGGAATTTGACAGAGGATGATGTGGAACGAATAGTAGAAGAACATATTGTAAATGGAAACCCGGTGGCGGAGTTAAGAATATAGCGAAAGGAGGATGGTAGTATAATCCGATTGATTGATAATACCCTGACCATTTTGGAAAATAATCTGCCATCCAAGGAGGAATTGCATACCTTTTGTGAAATGTTATTTACAATTGGTGTTGATATTGTAGAGATTCCTGTTGAGGTATACAAAGTAATGGAATACCTTCCTGAACATCAAAAATTCATATTAAATATTGAATATGTGGATGAGATGAAAGAATATCCGGGCTTCTTCCGTTATGTCTGCCGCTACGAAGCGGAGGTAGATAAACTAATTTATGAACTTCAGCTCAATGATATCCGAGAAATTGTTAAGCTTAGAACCTTACAAAGTGGAAGAGAATATCGGGTTGTTGGGTTGGATGATCTTATGTGCTATGATTCCTACGAAAAATTTCTGGAGGAAATACTTCATTGCCTGCCAAACAGTAGTGTAATTTTTAATCCTGAAAATACTTATGGCTGCGCCAGTGCCCTGGCAATGCAGTGGGCAGCTTATTATGGAAATTATGTAACCACAAGCTTTGCAGGGTGTATGAATAATGCAGCAACGGAGGAAGTACTAATGGCACTGCGCTTAGCAATCCGTTATAAACCGAACCGAGACCTGACAGTGCTTCCCAATTTAACACGGCTTTATGAAGAATTTACGGGTCTAAAGACAGGAAACAGAAAACCTATCATAGGTAAGAATATATTTCAGGTGGAAGCAGGCATCCATGTAGATGCTATCAAGAAGAATCCCGCCACTTATGAAGCTTATGATCCAAAGCTAGTCGGTAAATACACGGAGCTAATCATTGGAAAACATTCAGGTACAAAGGCAATTGTTTTAAAAATGGAGGAACTAGGTTTACCTGTAATGAATATATCGGACATCGAAAAACTGTTATATACGATAAAGAGTATTTGCACCCAGCATAGAAAAAGTCTTTCCGATGAAGAGTTTGTACACCTGGTGGAGGAGGTATCAAGAAATGAAGGAAATGAAATACATCGTTGATACGACACTTAGGGATGGGGAACAAAGTCCTGGAATTGCTTTGAGACCAGAAGATAAGTTAAAGATTGCTCTGTTGCTGGATGAAATCGGAGTGTATGAAATTGAAGCTGGCACCCCT
>JASGEU010000159.1:0-12356 GCA_047606065.1 Mobilitalea sp. | reverse complement strand
ACTTAACGGACCCATTGCGCTGGCTGGTTGAATTACAGTTACTGTTTTTGTAGCCGGATATGCCGTTACCGTTCCAGAGTAAGTTGCATCAAAGGTAAACTTAAAGATTGGAACTTGATTAACTGTATCGTAATGATCATAGGTTTGCACCCAATTGCTTATTCCGGTACAACGAAGAGTCCCTTTAAAGCTGCCGTCATCATAATCATAGGTCGACACAGATACAAATTCACTCTTAATAAAATTCACTACACTTAACGGACCCATTGCGCTGGCTGCTTTTGTTACTGTAACAACCTTAGTGGTATCAGCAAAAACATTTGAAGTACCAAGTGATAAAACAAGTACTACCATCAAAGCAAAACAAATACTAATCTTAAAACCTCTTTTTCCTAACATAATTATATCCCCTTTTTATTATTTTATTTTTCAAGCTCTAAGAGTTTGAAAATTTTATAACAATAGTTCCTGTTCCTCTATATAATCCTGTTACTTCATTTATTTACTAACATTATTGAATTAAACTTGCTAATAAATATGACAACAGAATTTACTTTAAATTTTATAGGTATATAACTTGGAAATTTAACATTATTTAAGATTAATATAACTATTCAAAATCAAGCTCGAAAAACCTGCGGTTTTCTCGCTGTATGGCTATCGTTAACAGTAATATTTTGTAATTATATTTTTAGTATATATTTTTAGTATTTGATTGTCAATATTTACCTTTGTTGGTGCTGTTTAATATAAATAACATATCACCATAGATCTTGTTATGTGTAATGCTTTAAGCATCATTAATTATTAAATATGAATTTCGAGTTATTCAGTTTGATTCGTATTATTAATCTGACATAAATCAAATTTAATCTTAATTACAAAAAGATTTTCCTCCAAAAATGCTGTAATATCGCCATTCATATGTTTTACTAATTCATATGCAATGGATAACCCCAGCCCTGTGGAACTATTACTTCTTGATTCATCTGCTTTGTAAAAGCGATGAAAAACCTTGTCCGCATCGATTTTATTTATCCCTGTATATTTGTTTTTTACTAAGATTTCAACCACTTGGTCATTGTTCTTCATTTCAATTATAATTTGTTCATTTCCGTGGTCCAAAGAGTTCTTTATGACATTTTGTATTACTCTTCTAAGACCAGCTTCATTAGCCGAGATAATACTGCTCTTCTCCTGAATTGAAATAATTGGCTCCATCCCTCTGCTTTTAAAATCCTCATAAAAAGAGAATACGATCTCGTACAATATTTTATTAAGATTGCATTCCTCCAGCACTAACTGATAGGATTCGTTTTGCAATTTCACATAAGTAAACAGCTGCTCCACCATATCCTGCAGGGAGGTCAGGCGCGAATTAATAATTTGAACATATCGCCTTCGGTCTGATTCTTCCACAGACTCAGCCAGCAATTCAAAATATCCTTTTAAAGAGGTCAATGGAGTTCGGATATCATGAGAAATATTCGTTATAGTATCTTTTAGCTGATTATCTTTTTTTCTATAATCAACCTCATGCTGTTTCTGCATTTTTAATGTACCATTTAAACATTCCGACAGTTCCTTGATTTCTTTAAAATCCAACTCTGTCGAGATAATCTTATTTGTCGGATTATTTTCGATAAATTTAAGCTGGCGGCAGATGGAACGTACCTGCCGCCGGTATAAAAACAATATGCTTAAGCTAATTATGCTTATAATTCCGAACACGATATTAAGCCACATTTTATTCCCCTTACTTATAAGAATGCTAAATAAATTACTATTCTTTAAAAAATTGGCTGTACAACGATGCTCCGCATTGGGAAATATATTTATATATCTCTCTTTTCCATGACGACACAACTTATTAAATTGTACGCTAAGATTGCAATTGCAGATACCGCTATCACTCTTATACTCATTTCACTGGACGGTGTGCTCATTAACGTCTGTACATTTGTCGTTATTAAATAGTCTGGTAATTTTGCACCAATGTAATGTCCATTAATATTTAATTTACTAATAAAGCCGATGACCAAAGAGCCGATTCCAGAACATAGGCATATACTAATAATCATGCTAATCGCAGTGCTTCTGGTCAACACCGATACCATTATAATAATTACTGCAAAAGCCGTGTGCAATAAAAATTGCAATCCCAGGTATTGGAGAAGATGACCGGAAATATTTAACGTTATGCTATCAATAAAGATGCTTGAAGCTATACCTGTCATAATTAGTACAACCAAAAGTTCAAATAAAACAAAAACCGACATCGCAACTGTTTTTGACAGGATAATGTACCATCTTCTTTTCGTACAAGTAACCAAATTTTTAATATATCCGGATGTATTCTCACCACATACATAGATTACTACAAAGATACCAGTAAATAGCAGCATAATTCCACTTGTTAACATAACTTCAACTTCATCGAGTAATGTAGTATCGAGTCTTATTAGTGACGAAGGATCATAGGAAATTCCTAAATTAACATTTTCTGTAGTATCTTCTTTCAATACTTCCTGAGTATTGTCAGTTTCAGTTTGTTTAAATGATAGAACCTCAATTTCTCTTTGAAGCATATATACATTAAGCATCATAAAAGCTGCAATTATCATTAAAATCACATAAAGGCTTCTAGTTTTTATCAAACGATATAAATCCATCTTTATTACATTAAGCATTATCAGACCCTCCTGTAAGTTCCATAAAGTATTTTTCCAAATTATCACGATTTACGCCAATCGAACTAACTCTAATTTGGTTTAAGGCAAGTTCCATATTAATATCAGCAACATCCTCGAGCCTTTCATAAATATGGATTGTCTTGCTATTTACTACTTTATACTTGTATATCTTGAAATGCTCCAGCACAGTACAAGCCTTTTCAGAATTTTCAAGGACAATTTCAATTCGCTCACTGCATTTGTCCGACAGTTCTTCTTTGGTAAGTTCCTGTATTAACTTACCTTGTTCTATAATTCCATAATGTGATACTAGCTTTGATAACTCTTCTAAAATGTGACTTGATATAATTACAGTAATATTTTTTTCTTTATTCAGGTTAAGAATCGTTTCGCGAACTTCAACAATACCTTGAGGGTCTAATCCATTGATTGGCTCATCCAGTACCAGCAAATCCGGTTCCCCAATTAAGGCCATTCCAATACCCAGGCGTTGTTTCATACCAAGGGAATAGTTCTTTACCTTCTTGTTACCGGCTTTTGTCAGACCAACACTCTCTATGATATCCTCCAAATATTTTTTATCGTAGATTCCCATGCAGATTGCCTTTAACTTAAGGTTATCAAAGGCTGTCATATTTTTATACAGTCCCGGGTCTTCTATCAATACCCCAACCCTGTCATATACATTTTTTACGTCATTGCCTTTGTATCCAAATAGCTCTATCCCTCCGCTTGTTCCTTCTGCCAAACCAGAAATCATCCTTAAGAAGGTTGTTTTTCCTGCCCCATTCCTTCCAATAAAACCATAGATTGCACCTTTTTCAACATTCAGACTAACCTGATCAACTGCCTTTTGATTCTTATATTGCTTGGTCAGATTTGTTGTCCTCAATACGTACTCTCTCATACAAATAACCATACCTTTCTCATTTTTTGAAAACTTTGTGCTGCCGGATACTATTTCCATGTGATTACTCCTGCTTTCCTGCACTAGTTTAATGACTATGGTTTTATCTTAAAGTAAAATATATAAATCATCGCAAACAAAAGGTTAAGAAATGTTAAAGAAATAAATCGTATAAACGTATCAAACCTTCAGTTTAAAGCCGATGCCCCATACGGTCTCGATATACTCGTCCTCCGTTACTTTCTTCAACTTTGTCCTGATATTACTAATATGTACATTAATTGTTTTGTCTTCCCCAATAAAATAGTCCGTCCAGGCATAATCATAAATATCCTGCTTACTAAATACTCTATTGGGATTGGAGAGTAATAGTTCAAGGATCTTAAATTCCTGTTTTGTCACATTTATTTCCGTGCCCTTTATCCTTACTTCAAAAGTACTTTTATTCAGTTTTAAGTCTTTGCACGTAAGTATTTCTAACCCTTCACTACTTCCTCTCCTTAGCTGTACGAAAACACGAGCTATCAGCTCTTTTAATTCAAAGGGCTTTGTGATGTAGTCATCAGCTCCAACTGTTAATAAATCCACCTTACTATCCAACTCATCTTTAGCAGTTACTACAATGACGGGAACCTTTGAATATGTCCGAAGTTCCTGCAGAAAAGCAGCCCCACCAATTCCGGGTAACATTAGATCTAATAAAATTAAATCATATTGCTGATTTTTCACACATAATCTTGCTTCCGTACCAGAAAAGGCTTGGGTACATGGCAAGTCCTGCTTACTCAAAGCTTCAAAAATCATATTATTAATATTTTCATCATCTTCAACAATCAGTATACTTTGCATTCATCTACCCCTACTTTCCAAAGCCTATATTATCAAGCATGACACTGCCATTTTCGTTTTCATTAAAGCTAAATTTAATACTAACAATGGAAGAGCTGTCAAAGTTACTGTTGACTTTCTCAAATTCCTCACCAGGCAATTGAACTGTTTGAAAACAGTATTTATAATCATAGCTATTTGTCAAATACTGAAGCTTAAATTGTCTTACAGGCAAAGGTGGATAGATTGTAATATAATCTGTCATTCGAAGACTGCTTTCATTTCCCTGCGAATCCTTTAAAGTAATCCGGGCATCCAGCTGTTTAAAATCCTCCCCCTGGTAGTCTCTATCCATAATATCCATGATGTCAAACTGTAAATATCCCCCCGTATTGTTATAGCTGGAAAGATCAATTGAATAATTTGCTTCCTTTGTGTCGTTCCATACCAGTTTGAGAACATGATCCTTCGTCCCATATGAAATAGGATTTTTTACTTCTCGCCAGACGGACATATAATCGGAATCCAATCTGGTTGCCGCTGTATTACCGTATTTAATATTAGAATCTTCATCAAATCCACATAGTAAATCAAATGTGGAGTCCTGATACCCGCCTATATATACCGTTTCTGGCAGATCATACTGCCTAGAAGTGTTATGAGCAAATGATTCAGCACTAGCTCTATCTTGCTTTAACGTTGCATCCAGAAACTCCTTTGCATATACTTTCAAAATGTTTCTCTGCCCTTCTGCATCAAGCAGGTTTTTCGTATTTAAGAAGGGTTTAAAGGGCTCTGGAAGATCGTATCTCCCCCATTCTGTATTAAACTGACCATGGTTTGCGCCAGCAATATACAAATAGGATTTAAAGTATCCACTATCTTTCTCAAAGGTTATGTTATGATATTGGCTGTTCCCCATAAAATCTGTAACATCCTGATCATTTGCTCCATGAATGAGAAAATAATTGACATTACTCAACTCCACTTCATGGTCTGCCGGCTTATATTGGTCAACCGTTGGAGAGATTGCAATTAATGTTTTGATGTTAAAATCATAATTAAATTTAATATTACCATTATCCGGATAATAATCATAACTATTGAACAATGCCGCTGTGGCTACACTTTCACCGCCTCTGGAATGTCCTGCTAAGGCAATGTTGTCAAAATCTATTTTACCATACAGTATTCCAGCCTCATCGTTATTATAGCTTTCCACCAACTGCATATTCTCCAAGAGTAAGATTGCCCTGGCATCATTTTCACTGGATAAGCCCATATTTATATACCCATTACAAAAGGACTCATCAACAGAAACCACTACATAGCCATTACTAGCAAGATATTCTCCCAGATAATCATAACCTAAGTAAGACTTTGTCGTCATATTATGATTGCCATGAATAATGAACATTACCGGATAATTACTGCCTTCCGTCGGGTACCATATCTTCCCGGTAAGTGGTACCTGATCAATATCGTACCCCCAGTACATTCCCCTCACCATACTTGTAATACCATTATAATCCCCGATATAAGACGTAAGGTCAGTCGTTTCATCTTCCAAGGAATTGTCGCTGTAAGCTCCATACTCTATCTGGGTAACTGCTAAGCTTCCATTTTGCACTTCGACTTTATCACCATTAAGTTCCTCGTTCAAGGTTTTATTATTTAACGAGATATACTGCTCAATATATTTATCTCCAAACCCCTCCCCAACTAATAAGACTCCCATCATCACGTTTAACAGACCGGTAATGATTAGTGATAGTATTATTGTTAAGGATTTTCTTTTATAGCGAAAAAAGCTCCATAAACTTCGCGCAAAAAGAATTTCAATAAAAGTAACTAACATTGATATTAATAGAATCACTGGCATTGACATTATAAATGATCCTGTATAAATAGGGGAAAAAATGAGTATTAGAATCATCACCGTATAAACTGCAGGTTTTGCACTCTTATGTAACAGAGGTGTCAAAAGAAAAGTTACGACTATTCGAAGCAGATTCATAACAATAAAAGCAAGTACAGCAAATATAAGATACCCTAAGATTGGAGGCAACCCCGAGTCCAGGAATAGACTCCCTATAATTGTTACCACAAGAATATTAAATAACCATACCTTACTTTTTTCCGTTGCGGAATAATTCTTTTGCAAAAATGAACTCCACTTATCTTTAATCTTGGATTTTATACTTTGAATTCTTTGAATTACCTTTAGTTCTTTTATTTTCTTCAATTTAATTCACCTCTATTTTCTATCAGCCATATTATATAAACTAACCAAATTATTAATTCGTTGCATTAACTCTTCCCGAACTTCCAAAGGTTCCAGACATTCGCATTTATCCCCAAAACTTAAAAGCAGGTTAAATCCTGAATCATCATAGATAAACGGAAGTAATGCGATATAATAATGTTCCTTATATGGACTTATGTTCTCAATGCCGCAATAATCGATTATCTTATCTCGCACAGATTCGTGGATGAGCAGCTTCACCGTAATCTGCCTTTTATTCATCTTTTCTGTAAATTCTGATAGGATAGGCGGTACTTCCCGGGTTATAAACTCATCTTTCAAAATATGAAGGTTTGACATTCTCCCCAATTTAAATAAGCGAAAATCATCCTTGTCTAAACAAAATCCTTGAACATACCAACTATCCACCTTTAATATTAATCGATAAGGTTCTATTTTTCTTTCACTTCTATTACCAATTCTGTCATAGTATTCAAAGCCTATTATTCGTTGCTCCTTCATTGCCTCATTTATCACATTCAAATTATTCTGTAGATTAGGAATGCTCTTCCAAGGCTGCAGATCAATTAGAATTTGATTTGTTTTTAACTCGATATCGTTAGCCCTCTCTGTTGGTATGAGACTTTGAACTTTTACAAAGGTATTGATAATTTCTTCACGGCTCAATACCGTAGAAACACTCTCGAGCCCTCTTAGAAGAGTCACAATATCAGAAGCAGAAAACACCTTATGATCCAGCTTAAATTGATCCATAATTTGAAATCCGCCATTAATACCAGAGGTTGAAATTATGGGTACCCCTGCCATGTTAATTGTGTCTATATCCCGATAGATTGTCCTTAGGGAAACCTCAAATTTATCTGCTAATTCTTTTGCGCTAACTTTTCTCCTATCCAGTAAGACTAAAATAATCGATATAAGACGGTCAATTTTCATGTTAGTAGTTCTGCCTTTCTAAGATCTGTAAATATAATATATTTTATTTTATTTTATATCGCTGACATAATGGTGTCAACGAGTCATGTTATGATTATTACAGTTATTAGAAACTAATATATCAAAATCAAATGATTGCCAAATAATTAGTAACCTATTATTTGCAATTATCCTAAATGAAAACTGGAGGTATTTATGAATTATTTAGAAAAGTTTAATGAAGTTATGAAAAATGCTCCTGCAATCGCGTTAGCCACAACAACGAACGGAATGCCGGATGTTAGAATTGTTAGTCATTGTATTATCCCTGACAGACCGGATGTTATTTATTTCTCCACCAACAGGACAAGCCCTAAAGTATCTGAATTTGATGCAAAAAACGAGATAGCATTTACAACAATTCCTGCTCCGGCTGATGGTCATGTCCATGTTCGAAGCAAAAAAGCCACTGTGCACAAAAGTGATTTCACTATAAATGATCTAAAGGATATTTTTTTAGCACAGATTCCCGGGTTTGACAAAATATTATCCGTGATTGGCGCTTATACCGATGTATATGAAATTCATATCAAAGAAGCAACTGTAGTATTAAACCCCATGCAGACAGGAACCGTAACCTTCTAACAAGATGAAACGACAAGTCGTTTTCACTTGTCATGAATAAAAAGGGATCCTTATATAGAAACGAATGAACAGGAGGCACCCCACATAGGCTGCTATTCCCATATCATTTCTATATAATGATCCCTTTTCCTGTCTTTCTATCTGCTAAACCCAGCTATTTATTCTGAAATACTTACAGCTTTAAGATCTGATTTATTTTCAATATAAGCATATGCCAACAGTGCCATACATTGATCATAAGAGTAAATGTCCTTGCCTTCTCCCAATCCAAAAGAGCCATTAAACTCTGATCCCTGGTCATTAATTCTCATTCGCTCCATTCGTGCAAGTGCCTGGGTCATAAGCTCATTATCTCCTACTTCCTCTGCAATCATGACCAGAAGTGCATAAATAGCAGTTGACTCATAATTATATCCTTTTACCACTTCTCCGTTCACTGTATACCGTGCCTTAATACCACCATTTGTTACTGTTGTCTGCAGCCATGTGAGTGTCTCTTTTTTTAAAGCTCCTACCTCTGCTAAATGAAGCAGCGTTACAAGAGATTCTGCCATATTCAAGTCGTCATTTTGATATTGCTCTTTCTCAAAATCATACCAGTTATAATACAATGGAAATTCATCTCCAAGATATCCTTCTGTGACTAATTTGTAAGTATTATCATACAGTTCAGAGGTTTCCTCCTGCTCCTCTGTTAGTTGTTTCACTGCCTTAAGGTCAGCAAAACAAAGAGTAAGGCGGTTTGTTTTCTGCTTTGCTTTAAAATCATAAAAGTCAATAAGATGATTTTTTTCTGTATTATACTTTAAAATTGCTTTGTCCCATTGTTCCTTAATGTCTTCGTACCCACCCCATTGTTCCTGTGCCATACAAAGTGCAGCATAAATTCGTAAATCATCAATTAAAGAATTCACTGTGGAAAGCTTATATTTCTGTTCTCCTGTTTCGTTAATCATCCAGCCAGTAAGTGCATTTTTGTTGAGCATATGCTCTAAAGTAAAATTAAGATAGTGGTCAAAAAGTTCTCTATTCTTTACTTTTACTGCATATTCCATCATCAATCCTTGTGATTCACTTAGGATATCATGTCCTGCAGGTCCATCCGAATCTGATTCCTCATAATTGACATATACTCCTCCAGAGGAATTTGTAAGCTTCTCTGTAATAAACTCCTCTGTCGCGTTAGATCCTCCATAGCGCACATAATCAATAAATGCTTTTAGTTGATCAACATCCTTTATGTTGTCTGGATGTGCGAATTTTAGAACGCCTTCCTTATCAATTCCTAAAAAAGTAGGTATGACTTTTACCCCAAGAGTATTATATATCTTTAGATCAATGTCATAATAATTCTTAAAGGTTATTTGCTTCTCTTGCAAGTATTTTTCTGCCTTATCCTGCGTCTCTTTTTCTCCGTCAAACTTATTAACTAAGATAAATTCCACATCCTCATATTGGGAAAGTAGTTCCTCATATTCAGGCATAAGTTCAAATTCTTTATTGCAATAGCTGCACCAGCTGGTCCAAAACAGAAGGATAACATTTGTACCTTTAAATTCACTTAATTTAGTTTTCTTCCCATCCCTGTCATATAGAATTAGTTCCGGTATTGCTTGACCAAGCTCAATCTGATCAGGATAATACATCATCTCATCTGCAAGCTCATTCTCTACCTGTTCTGTACTATCAGATGCTTTCTCCTTATCTTGTGATAGTATAAGAAAACCTCCTGCCACAATAAAAATTGCAAAGGCTATACAAAAAACAAGCATACAGATTTTTTGCAGCATAGTTAATGATAAACTTTTCATTTTAATCTCCATTCACTTATCAGATTTCTATTTTCATGAACTGAACGCATATGCACTTTAAGGGATGTTATAAATTATAGATTAGATAAAGAGAAAGTGAGGATTATAGCTTCCTCACATTTCTCCTTGTCTATTTTCTGCAACCGTCTCGTTTTTATATGAGAATTACTTATTATTTGCTTTACCTAGCTGCTTCACATTGCTCTTTTTAAGGTTTCTTGACTTCTGAGATTTTTTTGTTCTCTGATTCAAGAGTCCATCTATTGCATTTTTTATTATATCATCTGTACTTCGTTTTGTGTTAGTAGAAATATTTTTCTTTAAGCCAGTTGCTCTTTTCTGAATGGATAAGTTATCTGAAGTTGACTTTCTTGGGGTTGTAGATACTCTTTTGGTACTGTTACCCTTATTTAAAGTAGCTGTTTTATTTTGATTTGTTACTTTACCTGTTGTTTTAGCAGCAGCTGAAGTATTCGAAACTGTGGCTCTATTTGTAACAGTTTCCTTACTATTATCTACTTTACTTAATACCTTTGCTTCTGTAGATGTCTTAACTTTTGCCGGGATACCTTCTTTCAAGGATTCCATTTCTATAGTAGGTGCTGTTTCATTCTTCAAATCTGCCACTTCTGATGTCGCTTCCAACGGTTCTATAACTTCAACATCGATAGAATTAATTTCTTCTGGTTCAGCCTCATCAATTTTAATCGTCTCAATGTTTGACTCTGCATCATTATCTGCCTCTGGAATTGCTGTTGTTTCTCCTAATGCATCTGATGTATTCGCAGCTTCATCAATTATAGCAGCTTCATCAATTGTAGATGGCTCACCGCCTGTAGGTATCCCGTTCTCATACGCTTTGGTAGCAGTAATTCTGATGTGTCCTTCTTGAATTGCTTTAATCACATCAATAGTATTCATTTTACTTGCCGCAGTTGCTGTAGCTGGTACGTCCTCACTGGTTTCAAGATCAGATTTCTCACTGTCTGCCACTTCCACTGTGCCTGCTGCTAACTCAGCATCCGCGAGAAGCATCAACTTATTATTTATTCGAAGTTCAGAACGTTGTCTGTAAAATTCATAGGTAAATCCAATTCCGCCTGCTGCCAGAATAGCTATTGACTGCAGTGCAAAGTAATGATATCTGTTTTGAATTTCAACAAGTAGAAACAACGTTACTGTTCCAACAAAAAATATGGCGAATAGCACTGCTATATTATCTTTTTTAATTAATGATATTGCTCCAATTCCCGATAAGAAAACAATAAGCAAATAGAAGAAATGATTTAAAACAGTAAGGTGTTCGAACATTACTTCCCTATCACTTGTCATTGTTTCCTCTTTGTTCATTCTTACAATATTTGAGTGAACTGCATAATCATCATTAAACCATACTAAATAGAATTTTTGAGCCATGAGCTTTAGCATACCAACAGGATTTTCCTTTACATGCTGGATCGCTACCTCCATACTAGCATCATGAGTTGCATTTGCTGATTCCGTTTCCTCATAAACTTTATAAAGAAACTCCATCCCCTCTTCGCTATAGCTTCCTTCACTTTCTATGTTTGTCCCTACCATAAGACTATATCCCATAGCACCTCCTGATGCTATATCTTTCTCAATTGCCTGTGAAATGCCTGCGAAAATTAATTGGGATGTAATAAAATAACCGATTATGACCCAAATAACTCTAAAAAAGCCTTTTGATAATAAAATTGTTTTTAATTTCACATCCATAATATTCGTAAATTCTAATTTCTTATTTATAGATAGTAAACAGATTACATATGCAATCAATAAAATAAGTCCCATAGGCCTAATTGCTGAGGAAATAGCAATTGAAATGCCACAGAACAAATGTAGCAATATAATACGAAAGGCATTTAATTTTGTATTCAGGTTAATCTGCAGAGTAATAACAGCTAAATATGCGGCCCCATATAACAAACAAGTAAAAGAAGCCTCTGCCCCATTAATATTTGAAAAAATAATTTGTGAAGGCCAATAAAAAGATATAAGCATAGCGCTAAAGGCTGCTATTCTACCTGCTATTCTTCTTCCTATACCATAGCAAAACAGAGCTGTCAATGTTGAAAATCCAACATTGGTATAAAGACAAACATTGGGGTTTGTACCAAAAATTTTCATCACTATAGAAAGGATATAAGCATAACCGTAGGTATGAGGAAAGAGTCCAATAACGAGTATATTAGTCTCTTTCCTCATACCTACGGTTATGCTTATATCCTTTCTATAGTGATGAAAATTTTTGGTACAAACCCCAATGT
>JASGEU010000158.1:0-12498 GCA_047606065.1 Mobilitalea sp. | reverse complement strand
TGACCCTCTGCTTGTAAGGCAGATGCTCTCCCAGCTGAGCTAAGATCCCTTTCGAAAGTATTTTTATTATATATAGTACAAGCTTATTTGTCAAGCCAAAAAATACGAATTAATTGAATTTTTTATAATATTGATACAATAAGTGTATTATATCCTGACTTACGATAATTATTAGTTACATGGTTGAAATACTTATTCTAGTATTTCAACCATGTCATATGTCATCCTACTTAAATCACGTTATATTCTCCCAGACTGACTCTATTATAGTAAGCTAATTTGAACCATAATATTACCTTACATTATTCAAGAAGTCCAGAAAGCGTATCTTCGTACACAATATAAAGTTCATGAAGTGCACGGGTGATAGCCACATACAAGAGTTTGGCGGCTTCATCACTCACCGGATAACTCTCCTGACTTGGATTCCAAAGAATTACTGTATCAAATTCCAAACCCTTTGTCATATGAATTGGAAGCACCATAATTCCATTTTTAAAGGTCATTTCCTCAATATTTTCTTCAAGCTGTGCAATTCCTACCTGTGGACTTAATAAATCCTTTACTCTTAACGTCTCCTCAACACTGCGGCAAATTATCGCTATGGTATCATATCCGGAGGCTTGCACTTGTCTGATCGTATCCACTACCGTTGTAACCATTTCTTTTTCATTTGCTGACTTCGTTACCTTAACCTCGTTGCCGTGACGGATAATCGGTTCAATATCATAGGTCTTAAAGGTGCATTTTCTTAAAACCCGGCTGGCATATTCAGATATTTCAACTGTATTACGATAACTTTTAGCCAATAAATAAAAAGCATCCTTTTTAGAGTCGAACACCTCACTTCGTAACGTCTCCCAGTCATTCATACCACTGTCGTAATTGATATTCTGTGTGATATCTCCCATAATGGTATAGGTGCAGGCAGTAAATATCTTACGAAGCAACTGATAGACGATTACACCAAAATCCTGTGCCTCATCAATTACAATATGTCTTACATATTCGAAGTCTATTGTCTGTTTCAGTCTTTTCTTAATATAAGTCAGCATTACTAAATCGTAAAGATCCACTTTCTTTTGATGGAGTTCCTGCAATAAGAGCTGTATAACCGCTTCTTCCGATACCTGTAACTGCTTCTCTGTATAAATATCACGTTCACTCACTAAGCTCATAAGAAAGCTTTCGTAAATTTCCATTAACTTTAACTTCTGATTCCTCATTCCGAAATGGTTACGAAACTTATTGACCTCTGCTCTAATTTCTTCCTTTCGCTTCATTTCCGTTTCGTTCAGTGTAGAAACCTTGTTAATAAGCCTCTTATTCAGCATATCAATCTTTTCCTGCAGCGGTTTATCCTGAAAGAAATCCAGCAGATATACTATTTCTTCCTTCGAATAAATGACCTTGCCTCGATATACTACATCATCAGAAGCCACAGAACGTCGTTCATATCGCTCCATAAAAGGAATTAATAGCTTCATAAACTCTATGGAACCCTTCCATTGTCTAAGGCTGGAATGTAATTTGGTATCCAGCTTTGGTTGATGTTTTAAAAAGCTATTGCTTAGAGAATATTTTCCTTTCTTCAGATCAAAATCTTTGTCCAGTAATGTTAGCAGGAATTCTTCCATCGTCATCTGATTGACATTATAGACATCTAAATTCGGCAGCACACCGGTAATGTAATTAAGAAGCATTTTATTGCTGCCAATAATATAGAACTCATCCGATTTAAATTTATCCTTAAAATTGTATAAAATATAGGAAATACGATGCATAGCGACGGTGGTTTTTCCACTGCCTGCAACTCCCTGAACAATAACACTATGCCAGGGGGTGTCTCGAATAATTGTATTTTGCTCTTTCTGAATCGTTGCAATGATTTCACCCAGCACCACTTCCTTATTCTTACTTAAGTACTTTGTCAGAAAATCATCATTGGTGATAACTTCTGAGTCATAGAAATCAATCAGTTTACTATTTTCAATTTCATAGGTCCTTTTCAGATTCAGATTGACTACAACTTCCTCACCAAAGGGTGTTTGGTAAGAGCTTTCTCCGATATTACTATCATAGTAAACACTGGAAATGGGTGCTCTCCAATCTATAATCATACTTTCCGACACACTTTTGCGAATACCATTCTTCCCAAGATATAGAGAGTAATGTTTGTTATCTTCCATATCCTGATAGTCGATGCGGCCAAAGTAAGGTTTTTTCAAAGCCAACAGATTCTTATTCAGGGTTCGCTCCGTCATCATTTTCATGTCCAGCCCTATCACAAGATCATTGTGCAGCTCTGGATTATTCGATCTATAATTGTCATAGAGTTCCTTTGTTTCTGCACTCATATCCTTGACTCTTTGCATATAGTCATCGATATTATGTTCAATTATCTGAACACACTGCTCCAGGTGAAGTTCTTCCTTTTGACGTTCCTTATGAGTGTCAGTATTTGATAGTTGCATAGTTAAGTCTTTATTATTATCTTCCATTATTTTTACCTCCAGCGTTGGTTCAACAGTTCACATATTATAAAATAAACAACGACAAGTCGTTTCACTTGTCATGAATAAGAATGCCGTAAGCATTGCGAGAATTATATCTTCGTCAATTTGCATACCTAAGACTGTATAAAAATATACATTGCAAATCGGATATCCTTATGATCCCGTCGATTTATAATGTCTGATTCCAAGCCTCCAAAACAGATAGCTCGGTATTAAAAACCAGCATCCTAAAATCGGATATAACATATAGATCTTATGGTCCACTCTACCGGTCAGATAAAGAAATGGATAATATTGAAACAAAGTGTAGGGTACTACAAAGGTGCAAAACCGAAAGATGACTTTACCATAAACATCCAAAGGATACTTTCCATATTCCCTGGCTCCATCAGTCAGAATATTCATAAATTCCAATCCCTCCAACGTGAAGAAACAAAATCCAGCATAAATGATAAAGAGACACCCAAAGATAACAGCACCTCCAAGGACCATAATTATTAAGGTCAGGATTTTTTCAAAGTTCCATTCTATATCAGATTTATGAATACCATATAGAAACATCACCAGTGATTGCAGCACTCTCCCAATTCGAGTAAATTCCATTTTACCCATAACAATCTGAAGCATACTGCTCCTTGGCCGAAGCAGGATACGATCAAATTCCCCGTTGCCAATCGTAGATGCAAACATATCAAAGCCGCGCATGAATACTTCCGCAATGGTATATGACATTAATACTGCTGCAAAGCAAAGGATAACCTCATGGAATTGATAGCCTTTTACCTCATCAAAACGATAAAACATAAATAACATTCCTAGAAACACATTAAAAGATACCAGAAAGTTCCCCAGCAGTGTCAAGAAAAAGGATACCTTGTACTGCATTGCAGCCTTTAAATTCATCATAAAAAATCTAAGATATAATTTCATTTGTTCCCCTTAGCCTCCCTGTACAACGATTCTTTTTAAGGCAGATGCTGTTATTTTCTTTCCAGTCCAAACTAACACAACAATCCAGAAAAGTTGTATCCCTGCCTTTTGGTATATTTCTATGCCCGAAATATCTCCCGAATAGATTCTAAGCGGTACATTTTGCATAGATGCAAACGGAAGTAATTCTACCACTCTTCTTACACCCTCAGGTAAGAAGGGAAGAGGTATAACTGCACCAGCAAAAAACTCTACAATTGATACAGATATCATTCTTATACCTGTTGACGAATAAGTATAAAAAGTTGATATATAGACCAACATACAGAAAGCTACAACATTTAAAAAAGCCAGTATTCCTGTGATTACAAACCATAAACCAGCTAATACTGATACCGGAAGTGCCATATGATAGGGTTTCGGTAAGAACCCTGCTACAACTAAGATGGGTAAGCATCGAAGCACTGCTTTCGAGATTCTATTCGCCATACTTCGTACGAACCAAAGGTCATAGATATCCGCAGGTCTGCATAACTCATAGGATACCCCGCCATCGATAATGCTTTGAAAGATCTCATTCTCGTAAAACCATGCCATGAACAAGGCAAGTAATGCCTGTTGAAGCCAGATATACGAAGCCAACGCCTCTCTGCTCATTGGAAATGCGTCTGGATTTACCTCATAAAATGCTCGAAACATGAGGAGCTGCAGTGCTCCCCACATAAATTGAGTTGCGATTCCTGCCAATGCCGCTGCCCTATATTGCAATCCCGCAATAAAGCGCATGCGAAAAAAGGATAAGTATTTCTGATACTTATGAATAACCTTTTCTATGCTCATGTCACATTTCTCCTTTTAGGTAAGTGTTAATAAGCCAAATACAATTGTAACAGTTCAGCTATAAGCTCGATTTTACATAGCTGAACGACTAGATAAAATTGCTCGCAAAAAATAACCTCTTTTTTCAAAGAAGCAAATTATATCTGATATTGTTGGTAAAGTTTTGCGACAACTTCATCAATTGCCGCTCCCTCAACGGAGATATCAGCAACTTCCACCTGTTTTGAGATACAATGAATTGCCTCAGATACAGAGATTTGATTTAAATCAATATCAAAGGTAGCCAATCCACTGCTTGACGAAATAATTGACATTCCTTCGCAGGTATCCACAAGCTCACCCATATATTCTACTGTAAGTCTTTTATTTCTTGAAAATTGTTTCTTAATATCTTCAAGATTACCATCCATTAGGATGTTGCCTTTCCCGATTAAAATAATTCGTTTCGTTAAGGTTTCAATGTCCTGCATATCATGGGTAGTCAAAATAACTGTAGTCTTATGTGTACGATTTCGTTCCAGTATAAAATCTCTGACCGCTATTTTAGAGATCGCATCCAGACCGATGGTTGGCTCATCCAGAAATAAAATTTTAGGACTGTGCAGGAGTGATGCTGCAATTTCACAGCGCATTCGTTGCCCCAGCGAGAGCTGCCTTGCCGGCGTTCGAATAATTTGCTCCAGATGAAGTAATGTTACTAACTCCTCTAAATTGTTGTTGTAAAGCTGAATTGGAATACGATAGATATCACGAAGAAGCTCAAAGGAATCAATAACGGGAACATCCCACCATAGTTGGGAACGTTGTCCGAATACAACTCCTATCTCACTTACATGAGCGGTACGTTCCTTCCAGGGAATTCTTCCATTAATGATGCAGCTTCCTTGATCCGGTGTAAGGATTCCGCTTAGTACTTTAATGGTACTGCTCTTACCTGCACCGTTTGGACCGATATACCCGACCATCTCACCATCCATAATATGAAATGAAATATCATCGAGTGCTTTGATGCATTCAAATTCCCTGTGGAACAGAGCTTTGAACGCTTCAGATAATCCGGCATTACGCCGATTGACGCGAAACGTCTTAGAGAGGTGTTTGACCTCAATCATATGAATTTCCTCCTGGTAGTAATATTTTTTCAAATATCTTGCCAAGCGACGGCGTACTATGAATGGTACACTTTTTTCCTTGGATTTTGCCAAGAAAACCCGTGGTTAATATTTATTTGTAAGGATTAATAATTATAGTCCCATATCTATGGTTTGTCAATAATTACTATTCTTTATTCTTAGAAAACAAGAGAAACGAAAAATCGTTTCTCTTGCTACAAATTAACAAAGGATAAGAAGCCCTACTGATTATATAATTTTGATTGCATTAAAACCCACTGAATTAAACTAATTCTTCTACCATTCGATAGCCCACACCCATCTCTGTAATTATATATTGTGGTTCTCCCGGATTAACTTCTATCTTTCTTCTGATATTAGCCATATTAACCCGTAAAGTATGACTATCACTGGCATATAATCCCCATATCTCCCGCTTAATAAAATCATGCGTTAGTACCTTGCCAGTATTCTTTGCTAACAGAGCCAATATTTTATATTCCACAGGAGTTAAATGCACTACTTTCCCCGCAAGTTGAACTAGCCTTTTGCGATAGTCTACCTCCAGTTCACCTACAACAAATTTATCACTGCCATTAGCTTCAATCCCAAGACTTTGAGGACTGTGACGTAACGCAGTGCGTATTCTCGCAAGAAGTTCAGAGGTTCCAAAGGGTTTGACAATATAATCATCAGCACCTAAATCAAGTGCAGCAACTTTCTCTCGTTCATGGCCCCTTGCCGAGACGATTACAACAGGTATTTTTGACCACTCCCGTATGCTTCTAAGGATTTCCATACCATCGATATCCGGTAACCCCATATCTAAAAGAATTAGATCAGGTGAATAGGCTGCAACCATGGAAAGACCTTCCTTACCCGTAGTTGATTTCATGACTTGATATCCATTTGAGTTTAAGATTGCTGTTATGAAATTACTAATGGCATTTTCATCTTCGATAACCAGTACCATTGGTTTTAGCTCCATTGTGCCTCACTCCCTTCGATTGGTAAGGAGAATTGAAAGAGTGCACCGCCCTCTTTTCGATTACTCGCTTCCATTGTTCCATTATGTGCCTTTATAATTGTCATACATATTGATAACCCTATCCCCATGCCTCTGGAGGAGTCCGAGCTTTTGTTTCCGTTGGGAACATAACTGGTAAAGAGGTACGGGAAATCCTCTTCCGCAATTCCCTTTCCGTGATCGATTACCTCAAAGACAGCGTCTGTACCGATTTTTTTTAGGACAACTTCTACTGGTGCATCTATTGGAGAATGCTTGATTGCATTTTCCAATAGATTAATTAATACCTGTGCAATGAGTGTTCCATCCATTGCAACCTCTAACAAATCCTCCGGGACCTTAACCAAAATTGTATGCTGGGGAAATCTATTTTTAATGCGGCTTACTGCTTCAGCAATTACTTCCTCGGCTGCTTCCGGACTTTTTGTAACCTTTGAGGCACTTTCCTTAATTCTGGTTACAGATAATAGATTCTCAACCATTCGAATGAGCCATTGGGCTTCCTCTTGAATGTCCGTATTTAGCTTTTCCCGTGTAGCCTCATCGAGATTGTTCTTATTTTCACGGATAGCGGAACTCGCACCTAAGATTCCGGCAAGCGGCGTTCGAAGATCATGCGCGATAGCACGCAAAAGATTACTCCTCATCTTTTCTTTCTCAGCCTCAACAATAATTTCCCGCTGCTCATCAGATAAATGCTGTCTCTCCAGAGCCATTGCCACCAAGGAGGCAATCATTCGTAAAAACAGTCTGGTATTATGGTCCAATGAGCCTTTGGACCGGGAAACGCCTATTACCGCAAGTGTTCTGCCCTGTGATAGTACAGGCATATAGAATGCCCCGGCACCCATCAAGGTATCTGTTCCAGCACCTGCCCTCTTTTGATTAAGAAAAACCCAGTGTACCACAGCCTTCTCATCCGCAGAATTTAAAAACTCTGCATCCACATCATTTTCAACTTGAATTACGCTGCCATCCGCACCCTGTTCTGGATCAGTGGCAAAGAAAATAACTGATCGCTGGAATAGCTTCGCTATATAATCATTTGTAAGCTCTACTATATTCTCGAGGCCTCTGGTCGTAAGTAATTTCTTATTAATCTCATATAATACCTTCGTCCGTCTTTCTCTTTGAACTGCTAACTTTGCTTGAGTCTTAATTCTTACAGTTAAGGTACTTGTAAAAATTGCAGCTAAAAGCATGAACAGGAAGGTAACCGGATAGCCAACTTGTATTGCATTAAAGGTATAGTATGGTTCTACAAAGAAGTAATTAAAGATCAGGACACTAAATATTGAGGCAATAATCCCGTAGATATGTCCTCCGGTAACTCTGGAGATCACCAAAACACCAAGAATATACGCCATAATAATATTTTGATTCCCAATATTCCATCTCCTAAGCACCA
The DNA here is from genome assembly GCA_047606065.1 of Mobilitalea sp. Classification (GTDB taxonomy): domain Bacteria; phylum Bacillota; class Clostridia; order Lachnospirales; family Lachnospiraceae; genus Mobilitalea. The sequence goes on along the minus strand of JASGEU010000158.1, from coordinate 4,665 downwards.
TGGTAAACAATGTGACCAATGCCAGTAATAATATCATTTTTGCAAAATCAGACCAGGAGAAATTAACCCCTTTCCTCTGTATTGTTTTACGAGGTTTTTTATAATCCCGGCCAACCTTGTTATCAGGAATGATATGAACTTCAATGCTTGGTACATTTGCAATCAATCTATCCTCAAAATCTGTTTCAAATAGACTTTTTAGAGTCTTTCTGTTCTGACTCTTTCCAACTACAATATTAGTAATACCTGTTTGCTTTGCATACTCTGATACAGAGATTGCAATATCATCACCGGTGACAGTAACGATTTCGGCACCTAACTTCTCAGCCAGATCCATGTTCTCACGAATTATCTTCTGCTGCCCTAAGGTAAGATGGTCGTTCTCTGTTCTCTCTACATAAAGAGCCATCCAATGTGCATGAAAGGCATTTGCAGCCCTTGCAGTCCACCGGATGCATCTGGCAGAGGAGGGCGAGGGTGAAATGCAGACCAGCATTTTCGTATTCGCCATTTTTTCAGAAAGATGTCTTTCATTCTGATTATCATAACTAATTCTGTCCGCAGCCTTACGCATGGCTATTTCACGAAGCAAGGTTAAATTATCACGGGTAAAAAAATTATGAATTGCAGTTTCCGCACGCTCCTGTCTATAAATTTTACCCCCTTCCAGGCGCCTCAGCAACTCATCCGGCTCAAGGTCAATCAACTTGATTTTATCAGCACGCTCAAAGATATAATCAGGTACCGTCTCCTTAACTTTAATCTTTGTAATATTTTCTATTACATCATTCAAGCTCTCCATATGCTGAACATTTACCGTTGTATAGACATCAATACCTGCATTCAGCAATTCCTCAATATCCTGAAAGCGTTTTCTATTTCTTACACCTTCGGCATTGGTATGTGCCAGTTCATCCACAAGAATAATCTCTGGTCTGCGCCTCAAAGCTTCCTCTAAATCAAATTCCTTTAGTTCGATATTACGATAATATATTATCTTTGGCGGTAACATTGGTAAGCCTTGCATCAGCTGCATGGTCTCCGGTCTGGTATGAGGTTCCACGTATCCTACTAACACATCTTTACCAGAGTGTAGTTGTTCCTGTGCTTCATCCAGCATAGCATAGGTTTTACCCACACCTGCTGCATACCCAAAAAATATTTTTAATTTACCAATGCTAATTGTACGCTGTGCCTTGATTTCTCCCAGTATTGTATCTGGATTGGGTCGCTGATCAAACTGATTCATAATTTCACCACCTTACTAAACCATCTAAAGCCAGATTGACCTTTAATACATTAACCACTGGTTCACCCCAAAAGCCAAGAAATCGTCCGGTTGAATACTCCTCTATAATTTCTCTTACCATTGTTTCACTTATATTTCTCTCTTTTGCAATTCGTTTCACCTGATACTCTGCTGCTTCCGGAGAAATATTAGGGTCAACTCCGCTTCCTGAAGCAGTGACTAAATCCAACGGAAGCTCCGCTGAATTAGTGTAATCGAAGGCATGCCACCAATCAACTCGTTCCTGGATCAACTCCCTTTGTTCCGTACTTACAGGTGAGAGATTTGTCGTGCCAATCGGTCTTCCAATCAAATACTCTGACTTAGTAAATACCTGACCAAGGAGAGCGGACCCATAAGCTGCTTCCGTCCCTTCTTCTGTCTTTGCGGTTATAATACTTCCATTTGCCTGATAAGGAAATATAAGCTGTGCAACACCAGTTACTGCTGCCGTATAAAACACTCCGCACAATAATGTCATTATTCCAAATAAAACAAGAGCCGGTTTTAAAATTTTTATTATCATAAATTCCTCCCTGCTGGTACTATCGTATATCAGCTACATAATCCCACAAACAGTAAGTAACATATCTATTAGTTTAATTGCGATAAAGGGTGCAACAATTCCACCCAGACCATAAATCAACATATTCCTTTTGAGCAATTGTCCAGCCGGAAGTTCACGGTATTTTACTCCTCGAAGTGCCAAAGGGATTAAAGCAATAATAATGAGTGCATTATAAATAATTGCTGATAAAATTGCTGTTTTCGTACTGGTTAACCCCATAAAATTCAGTATTCCAAGACCTGGGTAGATGCCAAAGAATAATACGGGAATGATGGCAAAATACTTAGCCACATCATTTGCAACACTGAAGGTTGTGAGTGCTCCTCTCGTCATGAGCAGCTGTTTCCCAATTCGAACAATATCAATTAATTTCGTTGGGCTGGAATCCAGGTCCACCATATTGCCTGCTTCTTTTGCAGCCTGCGTACCTGTGTTCATCGCCACAGCAACATCCGCCTGTGCCAAAGCCGGAGCATCATTGGTGCCGTCACCAGTCATTGCGACTAAATGTCCTTTCGCTTGATAATCTCTGATCAGTTCCAGTTTTGCTTCCGGTGTTGCCTCCGCCAAAAAGTCATCCACTCCTGCCTCTGCAGCGATAGCAGCAGCTGTCATAGGATTATCACCTGTTATCATAATCGTCTTAATACCCATTTTACGCAGGTCTTCAAACCGTTCCTTAACTCCATTTTTAACAATATCCTTTAGATAGACCACACCAAGTACTCTGTTATTTTTCGCTACTACTAAAGGAGTTCCGCCAAGTCCCGCAATCTGTTTTACAATCTGTTCGCACTCTTGGGGATAAGAGCCTCCTTTTTCTAGTACATAAGCTTTTATCGCCTCTGCTGCACCTTTTCTGATGGCTTCGCCTTGAAAATCTATGCCGCTCATTCTGGTTTTGGCAGTAAACTCCACAAAGGTCGCATTTAACTTGGAAAGCTCTCTGCCCCGAAAACCAAATTTCTCTTTCGCCAAGATTACGATACTCCTGCCTTCCGCTGTTTCATCAGCTAAAGAGGACAGCTGTGCTGCATCTGCCAGCTCCTTTTCCGACACACCGCTAACCGGCAGAAACTCACTTGCCTGACGATTACCCAGAGTAATTGTCCCAGTCTTATCCAGTAATAATACATCTACATCCCCTGCGGCCTCAATTGCCCGCCCGCTCATTGCCAGGACATTCGCCTGATTTAATCGGCTCATACCCGCGATACCAATGGAGGACAGCAATGCTCCTATGGTAGTAGGTGCCAGACATACGAGAAGTGCAATTACATTAGTTATTGAGATGGCTGCACCTGCACCTGCCTGCTGGCTGGCAAAATCAGAAAAAGGAAGTAAGGTTCCGGTAACTACAAGAAATATTATTGTAAAGGTTACCAGTAAGATTTGCAGGGCAATTTCATTAGGAGTTTTTTTTCTTGCTGCACCTTCTACCATTGATATCATTTTATCAAGAAAACTTTCTCCTGCTTCTGCCGTTACCTCTATTACCAGCCAGTCCGATACCAGTACAGTACCGCCTGTCACCGCACTGCGATCACCACCGGATTCACGAATAACCGGAGCCGATTCACCCGTAATTGCGCTTTCATCCACAGAGGCTGCTCCTTCAATTACTTCGCCGTCCATCGGTATCTGTTCACCGGCTCTTACATATACAATGTCCCCTCTTCTTAACTCTGCAGAAAGAACTTCGCTGTACTCTTCATAATTATAAACTGATTTGAGTTTTCTAGCCATTACATCCTTACGAGCCTTTCTTAAGGTGTTGGCTTGAGCACGCCCCCGTCCTTGGGCAATTGCTTCTGCAAAATTTGCAAAAAGAACTGTAAACCACAAGATAAGTGAGATTGCTAAAATATATCCACTTTTTTCATCCTTCATCCCTGTAAAAGAAAGAAAGTAAAGGCAAGTAGTCAAAATAGCACCAATGTACACCACCAGCATAACGGGATTTTTTACTTGTATCCGTGGATCAAGCTTTATGAGGGATTGTACAAGCGCATCCGTAAATACTTTATTTTTTTTATTATCTTCCATAATTATCTCCATTCCGCCAATCTATCTCATTGTCACATAATCAGCAATTGGTCCAAGTGCGAGTGCTGGTAAAAAGCTTAACGCTCCAAGGATCAATATGACACCGATTAAAAGCCCTATAAACATAACATTACTTGTCGACAAGGTTCCTTCACTCGCAGCAACTGTCTTCTTATGAGCCATATTTCCAGCCAAATAGATAGTTGCAGCCATGGGGATAAAGCGAGCCAGCAGCATAATAATTCCGCCTATTATATTTGTGAAGACCGTATTAGCCTTATAACCTGCAAAGGCACTGCCATTGTTGTTACCCATGGAGGAAAAGGCATATAAGATTTCAGAGAAGCCATGAGCACCGGAATTGGTTAACCAGGATGCGGCTTCCGGCATCATAACTGTGACTGCTGTGCCAAGTAATGATACTAGTGCAGGCACCAGGATAATCAAACATACCATTTTCATATCAAAGGGTTCTACTTTTTTACCAAGATATTCCGGGGTTCTGCCCACCATTAACCCTGCTATAAATACGGTAAGCAGAACAAATGCTAACATTCCATACAAGCCGCTGCCGATACCACCAAAGACAATCTCCCCCAGCTGCATGAGAAACATCATTACCAACCCACCAAGAGGAGTAAAGCTGTCATGCATGGCATTAACAGAACCGTTAGAGGCGGCTGTAGTAGCTGTCGACCACAAGGACGAGGTTCCTATTCCGTGAATAACTTCCTTTCCTTCCATATTGGCACTTTGAATTACG
>JASGEU010000157.1:0-24177 GCA_047606065.1 Mobilitalea sp. | reverse complement strand
TTGGAAGCAGAAGGTGCGACCTTACTTTACAATAAGGATAACACACTTCCTTTAAATGAGAGCAAAGTTACCATTCTGGGTGCCAGCTCACATAACTATGTACAAGGAGGAACCGGTTCTGCAGGTGGTCGTGATGATTCAAATACTGCTATGATGGATAAAGCATTCTCCAACGCTGGCATCGATTATAACAAAACGGCTTGGACCTGGCTTGACAATGCCCTTGGTAACGGAGCCAATATACATAACGGTTCTGTAAATGCAGAATATCTTGCGGCAGGAGATCCAGCTGTAGAATATAACTGGACGTCATATCAGCAAATTCATGAATTTAGCATAGCAACCTATGAGCAATTTGTAACACCGGAAGTGATTGGTGACTACGGTGATGTTGCAATTGTCACTTTTGCTCGTTCAGGTGCAGAAGGTGCCTCGCCTTCTCTGGACTATGACGGCAATAAAGACACTACCACAGGACGAACTTATCTTGAACTGGATGACAATGAGATTGCATTACTTAAGTTCTGTAAAGAAAATTTCAAGTCCACGGTGGTATTAGTGAATTCAGCTGTGCCAATTGAAACTGGATTTGTTAACAACGCAGACTATAATGTAGGTGCAGTTCTTTGGATAGGTCATCCCGGTGAGGCAGGTATGTATGGTGTTGCCAATATTCTAAGCGGTAAAACAAACCCATCCGGGCATGTGGTTGATACCTGGGGCTATGATATGTCTACCAACCCCACCTATTATTCAGCGAATGATCAGACCTATTCCAATATCACAATGCAGTCAAAGAATAAATACTATGAGTACAACGAAGGTATTTATGTAGGATATCGTTATTATGAAACAGCAGATGCTGCGGGATATTTTGATAGTGAAACATTCCAAAGTACAAAGTTTAAGGGGAATCTTTCAGAAGGCAAATATTTTGCAGATTTAGACGTAAACGGTACATATGAAGCACAAAAGGCAGCTGGTCCGCAGGCTACCTACTCTGGCTATGAAGAAGTTGTACAGTTCCCATTTGGTTATGGACTCTCTTATACTTCTTTTACCCAAAAGATTAAAAAAGAGGATATTAAGCTAGAGGAGCATGGTCAAAACTCTATAACAGTAACCGTTGAGAATACGGGCAGTGTTGCGGGTAAAAGTGTAGTTCAGCTATATATGCAGGCACCTTATAATCAAGATTCGGATTTAGGTATTGACGGTGTAGGACTTGAAAAGGCACAGGTTATTTTGATTGGCTTTGATAAGACAGAGGTTCTTGAGCCGGGAGATAAACAAGACATAACAATTGAATTCTCCACAGATGATCTTGCAACCTTTGATCAATTCGGACAGGGCTGCTATGTATTAGAAAAAGGAGATTATACCTTCCATGTTTCTCCAAATGCTCATGGCTGGGCAAACGAGGAAGCCTATGGTATGAACTACGACAGTGCAGCAGTTAGTCTCGCAAGTTCAATTATTTACAGTGAAGATGGTGCAGGTGCACGTGTTGGTACCATGAATGGAGTTACTGCTACGGAAGATATTGTTGCAGTAAATGCGATGAATGATATCACTGTCGGTGACGGTTCCATGCTGGTTAATGGTGGGGCATCCGGTACATACACATATGGATATTTATCAAGAAAAGATTTTGGAGCAGGAATGACAGAAATCATGACCTATCAATCCGATGACTTAACCGGTGTATACAGTGGTAATGGTTATGTTTGGTCTACCGATGGCAAAGGAACTACAGCTGTTGTAACGGGAGATGCAGCAGGACAGAGAAAAGCTGGAGCTGCTGTGAAAGAGGCAATTGAGACAACACCTAAGAGTTTGGAAAATTCCAGTGGTGTATCCTCAGGTAAGGAATACAATTATCAAAGCATTCTAGCCGAGGGCATCACTTTTGGAGATGGTTCTACCTCAAAGTTACTTTATGGTTATGGTAACGATGCTTATATTAATCAAGAATATACCCGTGATAGTTTGTTGTCCAGTGATGAAAGCTATCTCAAAGCAGAAAGCGGTGTTACCATTGCCTGGAATGAAATCTACTATGTAGCTCTTGATACGGAAGGGGTTACGGTTAAGGATACCGATGGTTATGTAAAGATATATGATACAGAAGCTGATGCAAATGCAGAAGGCAGCGCAACAAAATTACAGGTAGATCACATGGCAGGAGTTTTATCTGACGATTACACTCGTTGGGATAAATTAACCAACATGCTGTCCTTTAAAGAAGCAGATGATTTGATGGGTGAAAATGGGTGGCATACTTATGGCGCTGATAGTGTAGGCAAGAAATTTGCACTTGCAGTGGATGGACCTGGTGAAGCTGGTAATGCACAGAATGCAGACTGTACTTGGTGGCCATGTGCAGTTATCATTGCAGCAACCTGGAACACGGATCTTGCGACAGAGCAGGGCGTGGCATATGGGCATCAAGATTTATTAAATAATACACCTTACTGTTATGCGCCTGCTATGAACACACATAGAACTCCATTTGGCGGACGTGATTTTGAATATTATTCAGAAGACGGTTTCATTGCAGGTGTTATTGGCGGTCATGTGGTACAGGGCTTACAATCCACAGGTATGCATGTATTTATCAAACATTATGCACTGAACGATTCGGATACAAACCGTGGGGGTGTTAATACCTGGGCGGATGAAATGTCCATTCGTGAGATTTATGCTAAGCCATATGAAATCAGTACGAAGTACTTTAATGCTGACGGGATTATGGGTTCCTTAAACAGTATGGGTATGGCTTGGGCGCACACAGGCTTCTACATCACAATGACTCGTGATGAATGGGGCTGGAACGGTCTTTTAATTACAGATGGTGACGGTTCTGCCAGTGATGTTTACAATCACTTCTCTTTCTGGACAATGGCATCCCAGGGTGGTATTCTAGGCAGCGGTACTTTGTCCGCCAATACTGCTTATGCAACCATTGGTACGGACGGAGCAGGAGCTTCCAACTATACAGTTTATACTCTGCACAATATAGCACGTAATGCACTTTATCAATATAGCCATAACATTGATAAGCTGAATGCCGCAACAACCTTTATTCCTAACACGGTATTACCTAAGATTATTCTTGGAGCGGGTAATGGTGTACTTCTGATCGGTATCTTAGGTTCACTTCTTGCGGTGATACTTTCCGGTCGAAAGAATAAGAAAGTGAGGTAAATATGAAAAAGTTTAGTAAAGCAATATATTGTGCTATGGTACTTGCGATGAGTGTTGGAATTATGACTGGATGCGGAGACAAAAACACCAGTACCGCACCTGCCAATTTTACATTTAACACCGCAGATGGAAAGTTCTCTTTTGATACCGTTGATAAAGCCGAGACCTATTTGGTTGGCGTAAGTAAGGTTTTAAATGACACTACCGGTAAGGCATTGCAAAGCATTAATGGTGCTGTTGAATTAACAAGAGCAGACGGAAGTACCAGTTTTATCTGGTCCGAACAGTCGGGTTCCAATGCGGGCTTGGCTGATTCTGATGGTGACGGTAAAGTAGATGGAACGGTAGTTTTTCGTGAATTCTCTTCATCAGCAGTATCTGTAGGTGCTGTAATGACCATGGATCAACTTCCGCTTGGTCATTACATTGCACAGGCAATGGCAGCTTCCAACGATAAACTTCCCGACACAGAGCCGGCGCTCTATGAATTTATAATCGGAGGAACCCTGGCAGCCCCCGCTGGTTTTACTGCATTAATTAATAGTGAAGGCTTCATGGAGATCAGTGCACCTGGCAGTTACTATCTTAGCTGTCTGACCAAAACAGGTATGCCCGAAAAAATGAAATTTGAAATTAAGGATGGAGCGACAACTGTTGAAACAATTGAAGTCGATGATTTTTCTTATTCAAATACCGTTCAGGGTCCTAATAAGTCCTACACCTTTACCAATAATACAGTAAAAAGTACGACTAAATTAGATACCGGCAAGAGCTACAGCGTAACAGTAACTGCAATTGGTGATGGTGATCAGATTAAGGATGCATCTGCTGAAGCATACATAGCCAGTGTAACACCTGCTATTAAGTTTGCGGCCAAGTATGATACTGCTGGTTCTGCAACCACAGGAGATTATAGTCTGGCAGTAACACTTGGGCTTGATGCGGCAGGTAATACAATTTATGAGCTGACGGCATCTGTTAATAACACGGTTATTATTCGTGAAAGCGGCAGCTATGCCACAGAAGCGGCAATTGAATTATTGGATGAACAAAACACTTATGCAGAAAATGCTGCAATTACCTTTACAACTACTCAGACTGATGCCAGTGCTGCGATACTAGACGGCAAGACTCTGACTGTAACAAAGGGTGAAAGTGCAGGCGGCTGGGGTCAGCCGGCAAAAACTACCTATAATTTAACCGGTACCGGTTTCACACTGGAGGATGCAGCATTTGATTTTGCTATTCCAGTTAGCACAGGCGGATTTCCCGGATAAGAAATAGTTGTGCGGGAATAGAAGCTAATCTTGTAGACACTTGTTAATTAATAATAAAATGAGGCTGTTATAAAATATAAGAATTTATTTAACAGCCTCATTTTATTATGGAATATATATGGAGAGAAATAAATGAACGATAACGAACTAACGCAAGCAGAAAGCATTGAAATTGAAACGAATGGAGAACCAAGTGGACTTTCCAGACTTTTGAATCGATATTTTCACCATTTAGATCGAGGAGGCACTTTAAAAGGGGAAGTAATGGCTGGCATAACTTTATTCTTTTTGTCCATCTGTATGATATTTATGAATATGCAGATAGTTGCTGGTGCGATTAACGGCAATGTTGAGCTTCGTACTGCACCGGCTGATCCAATCAATATTGCGGCAGCGGCTACCTACGCACAAATCTATGTTGGATCAATTTTAATTGCCTTTATCGGAAGTTTAGTGATTGGTTTGGTAGCAAGGCTGCCTTTTGCACAGCTTTCTACAATGGGATTAGCCAGTTCTATGTTAAGCTTGCTTGGTATTCAAGCAGGTCTATCCTATTACAATTTACTTTTTATTAATTTAATAGCAGCTGTTATATATAGTGCGGTTGTTGGCATTCCAGTAATCAGAGAATATGTATATAAAGCACTTCCTAATTCCGTTCGCAAGGCACTTCCGGTCACAGTAGGTTTAATGATTGCCTGCATAGCATTGCAAATGAGCGGTATTGTTTCCACATCAAAAATTATTTTTGGCAATATGGATAGTCAGAACTTGACCTTTATAACTGGCGTTACTGCCTTCACAGGTGAAAAAAAATTAGCAAACTGTGCTTTTATTGGTATGGTTACAGCAATTTTAATATATGGCATTCTAAAATTCTTTAAATGCAAGCACCCCGTATTCTGGTCATTAATTGGAGGTACGGCTGTCTTCATTATGACAAATGGTATCTTAGTTGGTTTTGATGTTGCAAATACGGAATCCTTCCTTAACTTTGGACGTGTTTGGATTGCTGCCGCATCACAGGCTAGCCCGGACACACCTTTTGGAGACAGTTATCTTACTTATTTCGGAACTGCACTAAGCACAATTTTTTCTAATGCCGGCTTTGTCTTTTTAAAGGGAGCAGATTTTTCTTCCTACAGCGGTAATACGATTGCCCTGGTGGTTAGTGGCGTACTTTGTTATATTTTTGTTGGTATGTATGATACAGAAGGCACACTTTTAGCAGTGGAATCTAAGTTAAATAAAGATTCAAATGATGCAGGCAAGGTGGATTTTGACAGCCAGAAAGGTATTCGCAGGGCACAGCTTTGCAATGCAGGAATGAATGTAATCGCTCCATTTTTCGGTGTAGGAGGAGTATCTGTTAGTAAGTCTTCTATTTCTGCTGCAGAGGATAATGGCAAGTCGGGGCTGGTACCAATTTTTGCAAGTGTCGGTTTTTTGATTTCCTTATTCATAATGGCATTCCCGGTGCTTTTTGCAACATTAACATATCCTGTGGGCAGTATGAACCAATGGAACTATAATGCTTATGGCAATGGTGGTTTTGTTTATTTAATGCAAGGAGCAGCCTTTGGTATAGCAGATCTAGTCATGGTATGCGTTGGTATTTCTACTCTTCGAACTCTAAAGAAGGTAAACTGGAACGAATTATCAGAGGTTATTCCAGTAATTGCTACTATCATTATATCAGTAATGATTTTAAATCTTGCCTTTGGTATCGCATGTGGAGTAATCCTGTTCTGCTTGACCAAAATACTATCTTTTCGTAAGAACAATTTACGCGATATTGGTATTCCAACTGCAGTATTGTTGGTATTAGCAATTATCTTATTGTTCTTACTATAGTTCTTACAACATTAAATTTGTAGATTGCTGCGAAAAGCCTGTTTTCTTTTGCAGCAGCCTTAACCTCTAGGTCATGTTTATTCAGGAGAATTATAATGTTTAAAGTTGCCATTGTTGAAGATGACATAAAATATATTCGGCAATTATCGGAATATATAAGAAGATATGCTGCAGAAAACCAGGAGAATATTGAGATTAAAATATTCACAGATGGCATAGATATCGCTGACGATTATAAAGCGGACTATGATGTTATTTTTATGGATATTCAGATGAAGATTATGGACGGTATGAAAGCTGCACAGAATATTAGAAAAATGGATGAAAATGTGATTCTTATCTTTATTACGAATATGGCACAGTATGCAATACAGGGGTATTCTGTAAATGCTATGGATTTTGTATTAAAACCTTTATCATATTTTGCCTTTGCACAAGAGTTGGCAAAGGCAATTAGAAGATTAAAAGAACGGACCCAGGCTTATCTTACAATTAAACAGGAGACAGGCATGATACGTTTGGAGGTCACACAGATTATATACATCGAAAGCTTGGGACATAAGATATTGATTCATGTCAAGAATAAAGCTTATGAATCTATAGGAACCATGAAAAGCATGGAACAGCAAATGACAAAATATAAATTTTTCCGATGCAATAGCGGTTATATAGTTAATTTAAGGTATGTGGAAAGTGTAGAGCAAAATATAGTGACTGTTTTTGGACATAAGCTTCAGATTAGCCGTCCCAGGAAAAAATATTTTATGGATGCGCTGACTGATTATGTTGGAGGATGAAATTATATGACGGTTACACCGGATATACCAAGGTTATACACTGCATTTGCTGAATGGTCGGCTTGTTTGGTTTATGTCCTGATTATGAGAAAACGCTTTACCGGGTTAAAATTGATAGCACTCGTTGCCGGTATGTTAATGTTACAATGCTCCTTGCAGCTCCTCAATGGAGTACTTCCGCTGGCGTTATGGATACCTGGTATGGTGGCGGCTATGCTGCTCATGTATCTTAATATTTATGTTTGCTGTGATATGTCATTTCTTGATGCAGGAGCTTGTTGTGCCAGAGCCTTTGTACTGGCTGAATTTACGGCTTCATTTGAATGGCAGATCTATATTTTCTTTGCAGAGAGAGGGTTTTCGTCTTCATGGATTTCCGTGGCCTTCCTGCTGTTATTTTGCTGTGTGGTATATTCGGTGATCTATTGGCTGGAAAGCCGTCACATGCAAAAAGGCAGAAATCTTGGAGTGACAAATAGAGAAGTATTTAGTTCCGTATTAATTGCATTGGCAGCCTTTAGCATGAGTAATATTAGCTTTATATATCAGGATACTCCTTTTAGTGCGGATATGGGAATGGGGATATTATATATTCGAACCTTAGTGGATTTTGCAGGTTTTGTGATGCTCTTTGCTCAACAGGATAAGTGGCAGGAGCTGCATGCACGGCAGGAGCTGGATGCAATTAATTACATCTTAAAACAACAATATGAACAGTATCAGTTATCCAGAGATAATATTGAATTACTCAATCGCAAATATCATGATATGAAGCATCAAATAAGTGTGATACGAGCGGAACTTGATCCGATGAAAAAAGAAGCTTATCTGGAGGAAATGGAGTCTGGTATCAGGTTATATGAAGCACAGAATAAAACAGGAAATACTGTTTTAGATACCATACTCACAAGTAAAAGTATGTATTGCGTACAACATGACATTAATTTTACCTGTGTGGCTGATGGCAGCCTGTTGGATTTTATGGAAGTTATGGATATTTGTACTGTGTTTGGAAATGTCCTGGATAATGCGATTGAAAGTGTGGAGCAACTTCGTGATTCTAGCTTACGATTAATTCGTGCAGCTGTGTTTGCGCAAAACAATTTTTTAATGATTAGGGTAGAAAATTATTGTGAAGCAGAGCTGACCATGGATGATGGGCTTCCGGTAACGACAAAAGGAGATAAGCGTTATCATGGCTATGGAATCAAAAGTATGCGATATACCATTGAAAAGTACGAAGGAACTTTAACCATTCATACCGAGAACCACTGGTTTATATTAAGAATCCTAGTTCCTATTTACCGTAAGCGACCATAGGACAAAAAAGTGATCCATATTTGACTATAAAGAACCGATGTTCTATAATTGGATATTAAGAACGTCAGTTCTTTTACTTTGTTCTAAAGGAGAAGAAATAGTATGATAATAAGATGTGTTTGGGAACACAATGGGGAAGATACAATTCTGTATTCAGATAATTACATAGGTGCATTCACAAGAGGTAAGACAAAAGAAATAGCTCTAAAAAAAATGCAGGCAGAAGTAAAATCATATCTGGACTGGAAAGAAGAAACAGTACCTGAATCATTAATCCCAGAGATTGTACAGCAGAAAGAAAGCACGTTACAAGTATGTGATGCAGATTCAGATGTACTATTCGATGAGGAAAAAAAGCCTTTATCAATTGATGAATATATACAGTTAAAAAAGTTAGCTTTAAAATCTGCAAAAGATTTTTTGAGTATGTATGATGAAATTCCAGATAAAAACAAGAGTGTTTTACCCCAAAGTGTAACCTTTTATGGTGAAGTTCCAAGAACTGCAAACGAGATGTATGAACATACTAAAAATGTTAATTCCTATTATTTTGGTGAAATAGGAGTGAAAGTAAGTAATGATGAAACTATCTATGAATGTAGAAAAAAGGGGTTTGAACTGTTGGAGCAACATCAGAACTTTTTGGAGAATAATGTTGTCACAGGAAGTTATGGTGAATTGTGGTCACTTAGAAAAGTATTACGACGTTTTATTTGGCATGATAGAATACATGCGAAGGCAATGTACAAAATGGCATTAAAAACGTTTGGCGGAGAGTCCATAGATAATGTATTTAAATTTATAGTGTAGTTTAATTGATCGTAAATATTTTGCATATAATTAGCACCCTATTCAGTGAAAAGGGTGCTAATTGTATGTTACAAAGCCAACTAAACTGTTATATCAAAACGTCTTCATTCTATTACTTTTATTAATTCTGAAACAACAATTGCACTGAAACTTAACTCAATCAATTATAGCCATATAGTTAAGTAGTTTGTAATAACATACATATTATGCTTCAAAATGCACAGATTGTGACAGAAAGATATACAAAGAAAATTAAGGTGATATGATGTAGTAGATTTTTATTGTTGTTATAACTTACAGAACAACAAATGGAGGTAAAGATGAATAAAGGATTAGCTGGACCTATGGGTTTATGGACAAATTATAAGGAGAAGCATCCGAATATTGCTCAATTTCTTGTATTCTTTATGTTAAGCAACGGAATAACTGTATTGCAGATGATTCTGATGCCTGTGTTAAAAAGTGTTTTTGGTCATACTGGCTTAATCGAAACAAGTTTCCAAGTGTTTCAGGTAGGCCATAACTTTGATGGCAGTGACTATTTTGTATTTAATTATGCGGCTGGTTCCATATCTTCCGGTGGAGGAGGTGGGGTGGCATATTTTCTGGCGGTTCAAATAACATTAGGTATCGCGCAGATAATCAACTTCTTTGCACAGAGAAATATAACGTTTAAGTCCAACAGTAACATCTGGAGAGCAGCTTTTTGGTATGTAATTGCTTATATTCTTATTTCTATCGGGGCAGCAGCACTTCAAGGGTTATACAAGGCACCTATCTATAACTTATTTATGAATACCTGGGGTATGGGTCCTCTAGGTGAGACAGTTGCGGACTTTATTACTATGATTATTAATTGTGCTATTTCCTTCTGGGTGTTCTTCCCGATCTTTAAGATAATATTCAAGCAGGAAGAATTGAAATAGATTTACTAAAGAGGATGTGAACATATGAAATTATTATCAATTGTTATACCTTGTTATAATTCACAGACATATATGAGAAACTGTATCGAGTCCTTGCTGCTCGGAGGCGACCTCGTTGAAATATTAATCGTTAATGATGGATCAAAAGATGATACAGCAGATATTGCTGATGAGTATGCAAAAGAATATCCAACAATAGTGAAAGCAATTCATCAAGTTAATGGAGGCCATGGTGAAGCTGTCAATGCAGGAATTCGCAATGCCACAGGAATTTATTTTAAGGTAGTTGATAGTGATGATTGGGTGGATGATGCGGCATATGCCAAAATACTTTCAACTCTTCAAACACTAATACAGAATAATTCTCAAATTGATATGCTGGTAAGTAACTATGTTTATGAGAAAGAAGGAGCATTACATAAGAAGGTAATACATTATGATAATGTATTACCCGAAGAGCGTGTTTTTACCTGGAAAGAAATCGGTCGATTTAGAAAAGGTCAGTATATTTTGATGCATTCCGTAATTTATAGACTGCAATTATTAAGAGCTTGTGGACTTCAATTGCCCAAACATACCTTTTATGTGGATAACCTATATGTTTTTGTTCCATTACCTTATGTTAATAACATTTATTATTTAAATGTTGATTTCTATCGTTATTATATTGGGCGTGAGGATCAATCTGTAAATGAAAAGGTAATGATAAGCCGTATTGATCAGCAGATCAGGGTAAATAAATTGATGATGGAGCAGATAGATATTCATAGAGTATCGAATTCTAACAGACGCAGGTACATGATGAATTATCTTGAGATAATTACAGTCATATCCACAATATTAATGATTCGTTCAGGAACAGAAGAAAATTTAAGAAAGAAACAAGAGCTTTGGCAATACATAAAAGAAAATGATAGTAAATTATATTATAGATTGAGACGAGGGATAATGGGTTTTACTGTTAATCTTCCGGGAAAGACAGGGCATAAGATTTCCCTTGCTGCCTATAAACTATCACAGAAGGTGGTAGGTTTTAATTAATTATGCTATAACTTATACTTGCTTATATCCTGTTAGAAAAAGGGTTGCCAGAGAAGGCGGCCCTTTTTCTAGTAACATAATGATATACCTACTTAAGGCAAGTCAATTATTTCTTCAGCATTTTTCCCTTCAGAATTACAGAATGTACATTAAGATCTTTATCCAGTAATACAATATTGGCATATTTCCCGGTTGAGATGCTGCCATACTTCTCATAAATGCCGAGTTCTTTTGCCGGATTTACTGCAGCGCATTTTATAGCGCTTTCCAGTGGAATTCCATAAAGCACGGCATTTTTCATGCATTTCATAAGATTCGTGGCAGAGCCTGCGATTGTTCCATCAGAAAGTGTTGCCAGATTTCCCTTTACAGTTACTGCCTGACCTCCAAGGCTATATGCACCGTCTTGCATTCCGGCAGCCATCATACTGTCACTAATTAATACGATTCTATCATCTCCGAATAATTGGAAGGTGGAGCGAATAACGGAAGGATGGATATGTACGCCGTCACAAATAACTTCAACATAGGATTGCTTCGTGTCAAAGGCAGCGCCAATTACTCCAGGTGCACGGTGAGAGAATGGAGGCATGGCATTATAAAGATGAGTTACATGTGAGGCACCGTGTTCAAAAGCTGTTATTGAAGTATTATAATCGGCTGTTGTATGAGCGAGGGAGATGATGACCTTATCTTTCAGTGCATCAATAAATTCAATGGCTCCATCTTCTTCTGGTGCAAGGGAGACTATTTTAATTAATCCTCCGGATAATTTCATCAGCTTCTCAAAATGTTCTAGGTCGGCATGCCTTAAGTAATCAGGATTTTGCGCACCTTTTTTTGCATGGGATAGATAAGGTCCTTCTAAATGAATACCAACCAGGCTTGCACCAGCTTCACTTTTATAAGATGCCGCACAGGAAAGTATATTAAATAATTGGTCATCTCCTAAGGACATGGTTGCGGGAGCTATACAAGTGATACCATTTTGTGCCTGATAGTTAGCGATTGCTTCAATTGCCTCCTGGGTGCCGTCACAAAAATCATGACCCACGCAGCCGTGAAAATGTAAGTCAGTCAGACCGGGAATAGCATACAGCCCCTCGGCATCTATAACATTACTATCATCAACGGCAGCTTCTATAATAAGCTCGTTATCTATATAAATATCTCTATGAATAAAAGTTCCATACTCTGAAAATACGTCCGCATTTTTTATTATCATAAGTTCTTTCCTTTCATGATGTTCTTTAAAAGACTTTGCTCCTGGTCTCGATATTGAGTAGGAGTCATGCTGGTTTCCTTCTTAAATAATTTTGAAAAGTAAAAATATTGGGTGTAGCCTACTTTTTCACAGATAAAAGAAATTGGTTCATTGGTCTTTGCTAATAAATCCTTTGCATAATTAATACGTAAGTCCTTAATATAGTTGGTAAAAGTGGTGTCAAGTTCCCGTTTAAAGACCTGGCTTAAATAGCTCGGATTAATGGTATAGGTCTGACAGATTTCCTGAAAGGAGAGTGGAGCAGTATAATTGTTATTAATATAATCAATGATCTTTTTAAAGTTGTTATTCTTAATCAAATCCATATTAATCGTATTGCATACCTGGTTTGTATTACTTAAAAAGGTAATAAGGTATTGAAAGAGGGAAGAGATATCTTTAAAGGCTTTCGGTAATTCTGCAGGAGAGCGGAGCTGGTCTTCAAAGTAACTGCCATCCAACCGATAGAGCAGGGACATACAAATGTTATAGATCATAATTATATCCTGAAGAGTCCGATGTTCAGGGGGATACAGTGTTTCGTAGTTTTTTAATATATTGATTACATTTCGTGTGTTATTCTTACTGGCCTCAGCGATCAAAAGCTCCACATAATCATTATTTGGCTCATAGGAGGGAACTGCAAAGGTTGCTTTCGTTATGTCGATTGGATAGAGGTAATAGGAATAGATACAATTTAATAATTTCTCAATATCCTTACAAAAGTTCTGGTTTAGTTTTGAAGGCATATAACAATAATTTTGTATTTTTTCCCGCAAAAACATCTGTTTGATACGCTGACTAAATCCAATGCTTCCTACAAATTCATTATCCTCAATAATGTAGATATAGGTATCGAGTTCATAGTGTATCTTATAGTAATGAACATACCCATCCAGTTCCGTATGAATATCCTTAATGCTGGCAGCAAGAGTGATGTTATTGACACAATTCTTTTGTAGCGTCAGATAATTAGTGAAACGTGTAATGTTTGCAGCAGTAGGCGTATGCAGCATGGAGTGAAAAAGTGTGTTAAAATAGAACTCCTCTTCTTCCAAAGTATCACTGACTTGCTTTAACAACGTCAGAATTTCTTCGTCTTCCAGGGGTTTGAGACAATAATTAACAGCACCAAGATTTAATGCTTTTTTAGCATAGGAGAATTCTTCGTGCCCGCTGATTATAACAAATTTAATCTGAGGCTGAACTTTATGAACTGCCTCCATTAACTGTAATCCATCCATTTCAGGCATTTTAATATCGGTAAATACTAAATCTGGTTTCAATAATAGGATTTGCTCCAGTGCTTCCAGACTGCTTTGGAAAGTTGCAATCACTTCAAAGTTTGTAGCGCCCCAATCGAAAGCTAAGGTAAGACTATTCAGCACCATTTTTTCATCATCTACTAATACAACATGATAGCTCATGAGAAACTCCTTTCTGATCCGCGTACAGGTAAGGTTATAGTAAAAGTAGTACCATCCTTTTCATTACTTTTTACGGATAAGCCATACTCGTCACCATAGAGCAAACGAATTCGTTCATTAACATTGTAAATTCCAATCCCATGGGTTGCATTTTGTGAACTGGGGGAAGAAGCTTTTGCAAGCAGGTTACGTATTTCTTCAAGCTTCTTGTCATTAATTGATGACCCCGTATTATTTATTTTTATTATAAAAGTAGTTTCATCACAGGTGGCAGAAAGAAGTAACTTGGAGGATTCAAAGGTACCTTCAATACCGTGAACAATTGCATTTTCTATGAGCGGTTGAAGAATCATTTTTGGAATAATGAGGTCGTAGCAATCAGGGTTAATATCGTATTCCACATAGAAACGATCTTCAAAACGCATTTTTTGTATGCTGATATAATTCTTTACAATCTTAATTTCATCCTCAAAGGGCACGTTGTCACTGCCTTTGATACTGTATTTGAAAATTGTAGCCAGGGATTTGGTTGCCGCAACTATTTCCGGTTGTTTTTGTTCGGCTGCAATTCCTTTGATACACTCTAAGGTATTGTATAAGAAATGAGGATTTATCTGACTGCGAAGGTGGATAAGTTCTGCCTGTTTCTTCTCAATTTCTATTTTATATAAGTTGTTATTTGCAGAAAGAAGGGTATGCGTCAGGGAATCAATTTGCTCCAGCATCTCATTGGTTTCCTTAGAGACAATGGTAATCTCCTTATAACCCTCCAGGTAAATATGCCGCTTTAAATCACCCAAATCTCCGCGCTTTAGGGAGGAAATAAAATGAACCAGTTTATAAAGCGGTGTAATAATGTTGATAATCAAAAGTATCCATATAATAAGAACAGTGACGGTTACTAAAAGAATCATCATTCGATAAAAATTCTGCACACCTAAGGGACCGTAAATTGCATCTTCCTGTTTTATAACAGACACAATGGTTAAGCCACAATCTTCTACATTAGTCAATTGATAATCTTCTTTGGTCAGATCCGATAAGCTGGGAAGTTCATCGTCAGTATTTGCCCAAAAGATTTGTTTTGTACTATCCATAAGATAAAAGGCAGAGTTAGTCTTATTATAATTATGGTTATTTTGATCCATAAAGGCCGTATCATTCAAAACCATGTATACATCACCGATTTTCTCATTTACTTTTATATAGGTACTGATGGAATTAATGGGATAGTGAATGACAAAATAATTGCTGTCTAAGGTTGAATTATGGAGCAAGGAACTTAAACCAATTGAATTCATATCCTCATACTGTACAGGGAGTTCATAGTCGGTATCAATTAGTGAATACTGATTACCTTTCTTATCACGAATTACAATATCAAGAATGTGTGGATTTAAAGACATAATACTAGTAAGATTTGTAATCATCTGGCGATAATAAGGGTATTTTGCTTCACTTACGGTATCTAGAAGGAAGTTCTGAACATCAGCGTGGTAAGATATGAATTGAATGATTTTAGATAAAAAGGAGTAATTGGAGATAATTGTTTTTTCCAGTTGATAACTGATTTCTTTCGTATATTCCGTACTCTTATTTTCATAGATTTTTTGTGTTGTATGACCATAAATAAGAAGAAAGCAAGTAAAGATGATAATGGTAATTAACGTAAGAATTATGATTTGAGTAAATAGTCGTAACTGTTTAAACCTTTTTATCATACTTACCTCCATTATGGACGTTTACTGGCTTTCTATTGTTGAAATTCTTATTTTATCGTAACTATTCAGAACAAGCTCGAAACCTGTGGTTTCTTTGCTGTTTGATTAATAGTTACATTTTATCACATTTTATGTCTACTGTATAGCAGCAGGGGATCTATACGCCAGAGGCGTTACCGGCTGTAACAATCTTTTCCCAGAAGTTGCAGGCTGGGAGATGTTGTGGTGCATCTGGATCAAATAAAACTCTTGGTTCTTCTAATTCTTCTATTACAGATATCTTACCATCCAGGTATTGTTTTATTCTTCTTCGAGTGGATTCCAATCTTGTAATAACTCCGCCAAAACGGATGTCTACAACTTCAAACCCAAAAGGTTTGTTTTCCTCAAACCATAGTTCTTCCCTGTAATCCTTTAATGTCTGCAACAGTAAAATGCAGCTGGGGATATCCTGCTCCAAAATAAGTTTAAGCGCAGTTTTATCCTGCTGGTGATATGCCTGATGGATCTTAATTCCCAAGGTTGATTTAATGGAAAGAACCTCAGCAAGAGTATAATAATAGTTTAGGAGTAGATTCTCTTCTCCTGCGTAGGGTTTTAACAGCACAGTCATTTCTTTATAGTAAGTTCCAAGATTGAAATCTTTTAACTGTCCGTCAAAGAGGGCTACCAATGGATCTTGATAGAGGCAGTATTTCGATGGGTTAGGGACATCAACACCGTTTGCAGGTATCTCAGGGTGAGAATCTAAGCGATCGATCAGCATATAAGCCTCGTAAGGGATTCCGGTTAAGAAAAGGAGTCTTTCTTTATAGGAGTCCATGTCAAGAGATGCAGCATATCCTAGTTCTGCAAAATATAGTACGGAGGGAAGGCCTGCAAAATGAGGTGTTTCTGCACCGGAATCCTGCCACATAGTGCAAAGTGCATTTTTAATTTGAATATTTTTAGCAGCACCTAGTCCAGCTTTCGTAGTGTCGAAGGCTTGTGTAAAGTTTGGTACGAGGCCATTCCAAGTCCAGCCACCACCAGCAAACCAGCAGCCCTTATCCATCTGATGATGTAAACGAAGGAATTTCTCGTAGAAATGGATATCGTGGTGATAATAGTCCCAATAAGTAAGATGCAGCTTGTCGGAAGGTAATGTAACATGACTTAAATCTAATCCGTCCGGCATATCATAATAATCACCAGTAGGGGAATTGATTCGGAAGAACATATCGCTCCAAATAATACTTTCTAACTGTAGTTCGTCACAGATGGACTGTACTCGATTAAGATGTGTCATCATAAGTTCTTCTCTATTTTGGAAGCCATTCTCGTGAAGATACTTTCCAAGCCCCAGGTAGTGTGCTTCATCCATGCCCAGGTGGATTCGTTTGCTGCGGAAGGGTTCACTGGCAGAAGTAATAATGTTTTGAAGAAAATTAATAACCTCGGGGGATTCCACATATAGAATATCCTCCGTATCTCGAAGTACTGCCATTGCGTTCCAACGAAGCGCACATCTTAGATGTGCAAGCGTCTGAATGCATGGGATAATCTCTATACCAAACAGATCAGCATAATCATCACATTCTTTTAATTCCGATTTTGTAAACTTGCCCCGATAAGCACCAAAGTAGGGATAGTTTTCTACCTCATAAGTATCCTCGGTATAAAGCATTAATACATTCATACCAACACTTGCCAGGAACCGAATATATCGTTTTACAGAATCAACTGTTAGTACAGCATTTCTGGAACAATCCAGCATAACACCAAAGGAGTCAAAGAAGACCTCTCTGGTTATTGTGAAGGGTTCTATGACGGGGGTGTTTAGCTTTTGAAGCAGAAGCATAAAGCATAAGTAAACATGTATTTTTTCTTTGCAATAGAAAGTTGCGGTAGTACCGTCAAAGTTAACAGAGAGCTGATTATTTGATGTGAAAATAACCTCCAGGGTTATAGTAAGGGTAACCTTAGAAGGGGAGCAGGAAGTCAATAATTCTTGAATTCCTGCTTGATATTGCTTTGTTGATTCAGAGAAAAGAAACATATATAATACCCCATTTCATTATTATAGTTAGGTTATGGACAATTGCAAAACGATATAATTCATACAATATGCTTGTTTTACAATCATGAATTCATAAGATTATTATAGAGGTATAAATCCGTGGAAATCAAGCGATTTTGTGTTTTTACAGTATTATATAAAGAGAGGTTATGCGATAACGTCAAAAACTAAAAATACATAAATACAGGACATATTTAACTAAAAAGAAGGCATATTGAAGAAGTGGTAAATTGTTATATAATAAGTTACAGGTAACAATATATTTGGAGGTATAAAGACCTTAGCCGGAGATAGAGGAGGAAGCTGATCATGGATAGGACTAAGAGAAATCTATTAAAATGGAGTATGATTTTTACCGTTCTTGTATGTTCAATAATTATTATATATTTAATGGTCAGTTATACAACTCATTTTAATGGTCTATCATCTTCAGCAGAAAATGAGGATGATGAAAGCCAGATAGAACGGACTACTATTAGTATAGGAATGTGGGATATTGGACAGCAATTAGTAGAGGATGAAGTGCTGTCTGCAATAGAGGAGAAACTAAATATAACGTTGATACCAGTGAATGTTAACTATACCAATTGGACTCAGGAATATCAGAAAATGGCTGCCTCCAAAAGCCTTCCGGATATTATCGTTCATGATATTGTTGGTTCTGCCACCTATTCTGCCTGGCTATCTCAAAATATTATTCGTTCGATTCCCTTAGATTTAAGTTCCTATCCGAACTTTGAACAGTATATGAGCTCAGAATATATTCAAAATTTCAAAGAAAAGGATGGAGAGCTATATTTTGTCCCAAGGTTAACTTATCCCGAGGAAAGCTTGTGGGCATTGGACCGTTGTATTGTATTGCGTAAGGACTGGCTGGAAGCATTAAATATGAATCTGCCGCGAAACGACGAAGAATTTAAAGCAGTTCTTGAAGCCTTTGCAAAGTCGGATTTTGATGGTGATGGCATTGAAAATACCATAGGTCTGGCAACAGAAAATATGAATACCCTGGAAGCTGTTTATCTTAGTGTGTTTCCTGAATTGTCTAATGTGGAACGCGGATGGATGAAGGAAGACGGAAAGTGGATACCGGTATATGCCTCAAAGAAAACCGGAGGTGCATTAGCCTATACCAAAGAACTTTACGATAGAGGCTTATTGGATAAACAATTTCCTTACCGAACCTTACAAGAAGCTTTTTCTCTTTTTACAGAAGGAAAAAGCGGTGCCTTCTGCTGCCAATATTTTAATCTGATAAAGTATTGGAATGAGAATGGTTACAAGGACAATATTCTTGATAAGATTGTCGTTATGAAACCCTGGGCAGCAGAGGATGGGAACACCTATTCTTTTACTTCAAGCCTCCACTGGTCAGAAATCTACTTCAACGCTGAAGTAGATGATAATAAAATGAATAAAATATTAGAGCTATTTGATTATCTTCTATCAGAAGAAGCCAAAGCATTACTTTATCATGGCGGAGATCAGCAGTGGATGGATAATAATCCTTCCATTGAGGCTTTGTCCACCTTGGTCAGTTGGAATCAGCAAAATTTCTATGAAAAAGAACCGTCGATAGTTAAGATATATGGAGAAGAGAATATAAACTATGCTGTTGAGCTAATGGATTGGTATCAAAATAATACGAAGACCGTTCATTATAACAATATCATTACTTTTATGAGCACACCCGCCAAGCTTCTCCTGCCAACTTATCAGGAAATCAAAGATGATATGATTCAAACCATTATGGGTAAGGAAGCTGCGGATCAAGCCTGGGAAGAAATATTAGAGAAGTATCGCAGCGAAACACCTTTAGAGACAGCAGTTAGTGAAGTAACAGAACAGGCAGATCTTCTGGGGATTGAAGAATAGGTCTATTTGTACATTTGAGCCTTCGTGTGAAAGTAGTTCAGCTTTCACGAAGGCTCATTTTTATGTAAATATATACTGTGATTATGTTTTCTCTTTGGTCTTATCAATCGCTCAAAGAGAAAGCATATTTATATAAAATCTCTTCATACCAAGACTTCATAAAAAATACTACAATGCAGATAGGTAATTGAGAAATAAGAGAGGTCACAATTATTATAAAAATCTTAGTTTCTCGACTACCAAAGCAAAAAAATATAAGTTTTAGCTTATCAAAAAATTAAGCGGAGGTTGAGGTATGAAAAAGAAATTACTTAGTGTGTTACTTGTTGTTGCAATGGTAGTATCGGGGTTTACCGGCTGTGCGAAGAATAATACACAAAAAGATGTAACACCAAGTCCGACAAAGGCAGCGGGAGAGACAGGTACAGATGACAATACAGATCCAGAAACACCGTCAAGTAACTTAAGCGGTGATATTGTGTATTGGTCCATGTGGCAGGAGACGGAACCGCAGGCGGAAATATTAAAAAATGCAATAGCAAGATTTGAGACTGCGAATCCAGACTGTAAGGTTACTGTGGAATGGAAGGGTAGAACAATTAGTGATTTATTATTACCAGCTTTAGAATCCGGTACACAAATTGATATTTTTGATACTGACCCGGCAAAAATTTATAGTGCTGACCCTGGTAAGCTTTTGGATTTAGGCGATTTTTATGCTTCTGAATCAGCACAGGGAACTTTAGTGAAAGATTCCTTATTAGAAGGTCTTGTTAACTGGGATGAAGCGTTGGGCTCTGAAGTTGGGTTAACTGGATATCATTCAGTACCTTATGCTCCTTATGTAATGAGCTGGTTTTATAACAAAGAGCATTTTGCAAAAGCTGGTATTGAGGCTGTTCCAACAACCTTTGAGGAATTAGCTTCTGCCTGTGAAAAGTTAAAGGCAGCAGGTTATACACCAATTACAATTGACGATGTTTATATGTCTTTAATCTATGGATACATACTGCAAAGAGCAATCGGCTCTGAAAACACCTATGCACTTTCCGATAGCAACTCTGCTGAATTTAAAGCATTATGGGAAGATCCAAAGGTACTTGAAGTTCTTACATTAATTGAAGATTTTGCAGCGAAAGGCTATTTTTCAGATTATATTGATACCAACATATATCCAGCAGGTCAGGCAGAATTTGCTTTAGGAAATGCTTCAATGACAGTGAATGGTACCTGGCTCCCGGTAGAAGTTGGTGATATTGCAGGTGACGAATTCCAGTGGGGTGAATTTGCAACACCTACTCTAACAGGCAGTACAGTTCCGATTACTGAGAATACCATTGGCGGTCAGGCATTTATGGTAAGCAATGCAACACAGAATAAGGATGCAGTTTATGAATTACTTAGAGCCTTCATATCTGATGAGACACAGAAGGAATTCTCTGAAAAAGGATTAGTTCCATGTTCTAATGGTGCAGAGTGGCCAGCAAATGTTGCAGATCAAAAAGATATGGTTTCCAAACTAACAGCAAATGTTAATTATGCAGCTGGTGTAGAAACAGATTTTGGTCTATCCGTAATGCAGACAGAAATCACAAAAGTAATTGGTGGAGATCAAAGTGCGGCTGACTGTTTAGCCAATATCAAGAGCCAAATCAAGTAGAATTAGTAAACGATATGGAGGCTGTCAGCTTTTGCAACAGCCTCTTTTTGGAAGGAGGGGTTACTCATGAAAAAAGGCGAACATAAAATGAAAGCGGCTTTTATTCTCCCTATTATTGTTGTTTATCTTATATTTTTTCTCTATCCGACAATTCGTACCTTATATATGTCTTTCTTTGAGACAAAAACCTTATCAGCTGCGGCGAGTACCTGGAAATTTGTTGGGTTTGACAATTACAAATTCTTATTAGGCAATGATATGTTTCAATCCGCATATCGCAATATTATGATGATCTTGGTAATCGGAGGAGTAGCTGTATTTGTTATTGCGCTATTTTTTGCTACAGTAATGCAAGGGAAATTCAAGGGCAAGAAATTCTTTAAGGCAATGATATATCTGCCGAATATTATTACACCTATAGCACTTGCATTTATGTGGACACAATATATTTTCAGTAATAATTTTGGTCTGTTTAAGAAGATGTTTACGGCACTTGGATTAGAAAGCTTAGCTAATATTCCATGGACGAATCAAAGTACCGCCTTTTGGGCAATGCTGATTGCTTTCTGCTATGGTTCCGTTGGATATTACATGATTATATATATGGCTGCAATGGAGCAGATTCCACAGGAATATTATGAGAGTGCTGCCATTGACGGAGCCAAAAAAAGTCATATCTTTTTTAGAATTACTTTACCGCTTTTAAAAGAATCTACAAAGACCTGCCTGATCTTTTGGTCCAGCGGTGCCATAAACTTTTTCTTGTGGTCCCGTGTGTTTGGAGCCAATCCTTTAGCAGAAAGCACTTTGGTTCCGGCAAGCTATATGTATACTCTTGCCTTTGGTGCCGGACATGCAAGAGGCAGCGGGTCCCTGCAAGTTGGCCCTGCTGCGGCTATCGGTGTGATTTTAACCCTGTCAATTGTAGCAGTGTATCTACTGGTTTATTTAATTTTTGGTAATGAGAAACGGAAAGGTTAAATGGAGGTATTCTATGAAGAGTTTTAGAAAGAAATTTCGGAATTTTAATCTTTTGCATTGTATCGGCAGGATAATTATTGTATTCTGGGTATTATTCACATTTGTTGCAGTCGGATGGGTGGTTGGGGCATCCCTAAGTACCACGAAAGAAATATTCTCGGATAGTGTTCTTAAATCAGGGTTGCATTTTGAAAACTATGCAAGGGTATTTAAAACCTACAATGTATTTAAGTACTTCTTTAACAGCTTGTTCTATACAGCACTTGGATGTGCAGGAGTTGTTCTTCTTATGGCCCCGGCTTCTTATGTGATGGCAAACTACTCCTTTCCGGGAAAGAATTTGTTACGAGGTGCCTACGTGTCAACCATGGGTATTCCGGGAATTATGCTTATGATTCCACTTTTTATGATCGTCAGCAGATTGCATCTCAATAATACCCCTGCGGCATTGATACTAATCTATATTTTCATTTGTGCTCCCTTCACGTTATTCTATCTGTTCGGATTTTTCTCCTCACTGCCAAAGAGTGTGCAAGAGGCGGCATTACTGGAGGGATGTTCCCATATGAAGGCCTTTTGGAAGGTGGTATTTCCACTTGCGCAGCCAGGAATCATAACTGTAACAATTTTCAATTTTATTAGTCTCTGGAATGAGTATATGTGGGCATTAATCTTTGCAAGTACGGATGATAGAAAGACCTTATCACTGGGACTGCAGGCAATCGTTGAAGGTATGAGAAGTACGGGTGATTGGTCAGCGTTATTTGCTGCAATTATGATCATTGTACTACCGACCTTTGTACTTTATATTCTGCTGTCGGAGAAGATTATGTCAGGTATTACAGGAGGAGCAGTAAAGGAATAAAGTATAATCAATATTTATATACAAGATGTGACGACAGGTCGTATCACTTGTTATGAATTAGTATAATTGTGAGAAAATACAGCTTCGAGACAATACAGTTGAAATACAAGGAATAGAATTTCGCAATTATCTAAAATAATTAAAAAAGGGGTTAAGAAATCATGTATTCAGTAAAGCGTATCTCAAAAATTGAACAATTATCGGAATGCCCAATCTTTCCTATCAATCATTACCAATGGACAAAGGATTACAGACCGGAAGCCTTTGGACAAATGGCATTACTGAAGGACACGGAAATCATAATAAAAATGACAGCAATTGAGAGTGATCCGTTAAGAAGATATACAGAGGATGAGGACCCGGTATATAGAGATAGTGCGATGGAAGCTTTTCTTAATTTCAACCCCGCTTTGAAAAACGACTATTTTAATTTTGAAATAAATGCAAATGGAGCAATGTTAAGTGGTTTTGGTGAAAATCGAAAGAGGCAGCGGGTATGGCAGTTAACACCTTACCGTGCAAGTTGTGAGGCGAAAATATTACAGGAATCCTGGGAAGTATTACTTAGAGTACCAATGAATCTAATCAAAGAAATGTACGAAAAAGATTCCTTGCAAAAGGGAGATATCATCACCTGTAACTTCTTTAAGATTAGTGAAGATCCGTCAATTGAGCATTACGCCAGCTATGCACCGATTGACAGCCCCACACCAAACTTTCATCTTTATGAGTTCTTTCAAAGTGCCGTCATAGAATAAGAAATTAGGATGATAAATAATTGCGAAATAGTATGAGGTATTTATAAATAAAGTATTAGTGTTTTGCAATTATATATTTGAATTATTATAGGGAGATTTATCGATGAAACTGTATCAGACAAAAGACTATAAAGAAATGAGCAGAAAAGTTGCTAATATTATCTCGGCACAAGTTATTATGAAGCCCGATTGTGTGCTTGGGCTTGCAACAGGATCTACTCCAATCACAATCTATAAACAACTTATTGAATGGTATAACAAAGGAGATATAGATTTTAGAGAGGTGAAGACGGTTAATCTGGATGAGTATAAGGGATTAGGTCCGGATAATAAAC
>JASGEU010000156.1:0-6265 GCA_047606065.1 Mobilitalea sp. | reverse complement strand
TATTCTAAAGGAACTTGGTATAACGGTACAGGCTTATACAAAGTCCATTGGTCCGGTTTCTATTAATTATCAAAACAGTAAAAAAGAAAATGCAACTGTCAGCCCGCTATGTATGCCGGATTTGGAAGCGTCAGCAAAAGCAGAAGAGTATCTGGAGAAAATGATGGAGGAACATAACTCCGCCGGCGGTGTAATTGAATGCATTGTTACTGGTATGCCAGCAGGTGTTGGACAACCCGTTTTTGATAAGTTAGATGCAGTTCTTGCAAAGGCTGTTATGTCCATTGGAGCAGTTAAAGGTGTAGAAATCGGAGATGGTTTTGCTGTGGCAGCAAGTACAGGCTCTGAGAACAATGACCCCTTTTACTATGATGAGAATAGAGAGCTTAAAAAGAAGAGCAATCATGCCGGTGGTATTCTGGGTGGTATCAGTGATGGTTCGGAGATTATTCTTCGTGCGGCAGTAAAGCCCACTGCTTCCATAGCGAGACCGCAGCACACCGTCAACAAGGAGAAAGAGAATATTGTGGTGGAAATCCAAGGACGTCATGATCCAATCATTGTGCCGAGAGCAGTTGTAGTAGTGGAGGCTATGGTTGCTATTACATTGGTGGATTATCTATTCGAGGGTATGACTTCAAGAATGGATAAAATTAAGGAATTTTATAAAAGGTAAGTCAATTCATAGATAATAAAGAATAAATAGGCGGTTAAATAGCAATAGAATAATAGAATTACCCCAAGAAACTGTTGCAAAATACATTATAATTTTGCAACAGTTTCTTTTTGCTAACTCATAATTTTTCGGTATTCACCGGGAAGAATACCCACGTTTCTTTGAAATAATTCTGCAAATCGACTTGCATTGGAATACCCCACTGTTTTAGAAATCTGTGCAATGCTTAAGTCTGTTTTCGACAGTAGAAATTCAGACTGTCCTATACGGGTTTGCTGTATGTATTCTGTAATAGTGCAGGCATTTACCTGTTTAAAGGTCTTCTTCAATTTTGTATTACCCATACAGGCTATTTTTGATAGTTGATCTAAAGTGAGTGGATATGCCGCATGATCATTTATATAAGCAGTTACGTTTTTAATTTGTTCTTTGTCAGTTTCTGAAATATGGGTTTGAGACTTACTGTATCGATGGTAATGTTCAACTACCAGAGAGACTGCTTCATTTACTTTAGCTTCGTAGAACAGCTTTGCGCTGATGCCATTACCGCGGTATTCGGATACCTGATTTAGAAGAAGTAACATTTCTGGAAAATGGGAGGTTTCATCGATTGAGTAGAAAGCATCATACGGATTGATATAGTCATCCGGATATTTTTCTCTTAAATAATTGTTATAATAAGCAGGCAGTATTTCAATTCCAACTACTTTTACAGGAATTCGTTTATGCGTAACAGCATTATAGGCAGTTTGACCTCCGATATAGGTTTTAATACAATTGGCATTAATTCTCCGGTAAGGATTTAATTCATGACCGGAAATGGATTGATAGAAGGAAATACTCATACACTCCGGCATCTTACATTCAAATAAATAGTCCTCATGGAAATAAAAGTCATGTATCTTAATATCAAATAAATCCGTTTCTGAATAGACCCAGTAGAACCCTTCTCCTAATTCTTTGGATAGGGAATAGGTCTGTCCACAGGAGTTAAATCTTTCATTTTGCTTTATAGGTGAAAAACCACGCTCCGTCAACATGGTTTCATAGAAATTCTCAATTAGATTTTTCATAGCTCCTCCTTATAAAGACAGCAGCTTATCTACCTCAATCAGACGCGATTTTAACACAATTAGACTATTCTAACTTTATCTTATTGTAAGATAAAAATATGTATGGTAATTGTAGTTATGAGGTTAGATGAAACTAACACTTATCATAACATATATTCCTAAAACGTCAAGAAGGAAGGAATAAGAAGGAGGATTATTTTGGCTAATCAGTTCAGAAATAATAAAAAGGAGTTGACGGTAAAGGATCTGGTAACCATCGGTATTTTTACCGCACTATTATTTGTAAGTATGTTGGCAGGGGGGATTTTCTTCGCGCCAAATCCTGTGCTTACATTTTATATGCCACTTGGAGCTGCTTTATTAGGTGGACCGATCTTCATACTTTTAATTGCAAAGGTACCTAAAAGAGGAGCTATTTTAATTGCAGGTATTTTATGTGGGATAATATGGTTTGCAACTGGAATGCATTGGGCAATGGACCTGGGATATATCATCGGGGGCGCTGTCGGTGAGCTGATTGCAGGGAGAGGAAAATACAGGAATAAGATGCTGAATA
Source organism: Mobilitalea sp. (assembly GCA_047606065.1). Lineage (GTDB taxonomy): Bacteria > Bacillota > Clostridia > Lachnospirales > Lachnospiraceae > Mobilitalea. The sequence goes on along the minus strand of JASGEU010000156.1, from coordinate 3,960 downwards.
CGATTGCATATATGTGCCTGAGCCTTGGTGCTACAGGAAGCTATATCTGTTTTTTTGCAGATCGGGAAACCTGGGGAAATTATATGTTAAACGGAGGTACTTCTGCAAGTTATATTGATGCTATGAATGGGGCAGCCGATAATTGGATGTTAGCGGTTATTCTTATTGGCACCATAGTGATTGCAGGTTTCAGTTCATTGATTGGAGTAAAACTTCTAAGAAAACAGTTTGAAAAGTCAGGAATTACAGCATGATGGGTCTGCGCTTCGATCCGAGAACAAAACTGTTTATGCTAGTACTTTGTGTGCTTTGCACTATGTTTGCACCGACACTTAACTATGAGCTTATTCTTGTCTGCCTGATAGCACTGTTTGCACTGCTGTCAGGCAGATATCGCCGTGCTGTAATCGGAGTGATAACCTATCTCATCATCTATGGGTTTACCCAGTTCACCATTTATGAAATGACAGGAAATTGGCAGGCAATCTGGCTGGCTTTCCTGGGATTAGTAAATAAGGTATATCCCTGTGGATTTATGGCGGGAATTATGATTGCAACCACAAAAACAGGAGAGTTCATGGCAGCCCTATATGAACTTCATATACCAGATAGCTTTGTAATCCCATTTGCAGTGATGATGCGCTATCTTCCGGTTGTAAAGGAAGACTGGAGATATATTAGGGATGCCATGCGAATGAGGGGAATCTCACCATCTTTAAAAAACATCTGTACACATCCGATAATGACCGCGGAATGTTTGTATGTACCCCTTATGATGGCTGCGTCCAACACAGCGGATGAATTATCCATTGCATCAGTAACCAGGGGAATTGAAAACCCCAATCCTAGAACCTCCTTTGTAGAAATAAAATTTTCAGGAAAGGATTTTGCAGCAGTGGTAATCCTAATGATTTATTTTGTGATGGAACTATTGATAAAAGGAAAACTACTGTGAAAAATTCATTTTCATGGACTCATTAAAACCTACTCTGTAAATATTGAGCTTGCAGCACAAGGTTTGCAGAGCTATAGAAAGATACGGTTATTGATATGATTCAATTTAATAATGTCTCCTTTGCTTATGCAGGACAAAGGGATGGAAAAGTTAAAAATTTAAGTTTTACGGTAAAGACAGGAGAGTGCATCGTATTAACAGGGCGAAGCGGCTGTGGAAAAACAACAATTACCAGACTGGTAAACGGGTTAATTCCTGAATTTTTCGAGGGGGAGCTAACCGGGGAAGTTTTGATTGATGGAGAAGAGTTAACAGGAAAGCAGCTCTTTGAGATTGCAAAGCAGGTAGGCTCTGTATTTCAAAATCCAAAGACACAGTTTTTTAATACGGATACGGATGGGGAGATAGCGTTTGGCATGGAAAATAACGGGGTGCCAAGAGAGGAATTAATAAGTAGAGTACATAAGACAGCCGAGGTTCTCAAAATTAGTCATTTGCTGGGCAGGAATATCTTCTGTCTTTCGGGTGGGGAAAAACAAAAAATTGCATTCGCATCTGTTTATGCGATGAATCCGGATATTTATCTTTTGGATGAACCGTCATCAAACCTGGATATTGAGGCAATCAATGATTTGCGAGGGTATATCGAGCTGTTAAAAAAACAGGGAAAGACGATTTTGATTGCAGAGCACAGGCTCTATTATTTAAAGAATCTGGTGGATAAAATCGTTTATTTGGAGGAAGGAGAACTGCGGCATATCTGGACAAAAGAAGAATTTATGCTGATTCCAACTTCAGTAAAAGGAGCAATGGGGTTAAGAACACTGGAATATAGAGAAGCAGAGATTAAGGAGAGAGAGATACGAAAGGAAACTCCGGCTCTTGAACTCTGTAACTTAACAGTTGGGTACGGAAAACACCAAATTTTATCCGGAATCAATTTCAAAGCGGTAGAGGGAGAAATTATTGCAGTGACTGGACAAAATGGGGTGGGAAAATCAACATTTTCCAAAACCTTATGCGGATTGTTAAAGCCTTTGAAGGGGGATATTCTTTGGAAGGGAAATTCGACGAAGGAAAGGGAGCGTCTTAAAAATGCCTATATGGTTATGCAAGATGTGAACTATCAGCTATTTGCAGACAGTGTAGAACATGAATGCCATTTTGGCATCAAAAATCCGGATATGGGACAGGTGAGAACGACAATAAAAGAAATGGGCTTAGATGCGTACAAAGACAGGCACCCTAATACTTTGTCGGGAGGTCAAAAACAACGTATCGCAGTTGCAGTCAGTATGATTTGCAAAAGGGAAATTTTAATATTTGATGAGCCAACCAGTGGGCTTGATTACGAAAGTATGTGTGCAGTATCCGATTTAATGAAAACCTTGGCGAGTATGGGTAAAATCATATTTGTGGTCACCCATGATTTTGAATTGATTGAACAGGCATGCACCGCAATATTAAAACTGGAATAATGTGAGTTGGAAAGCAGGTAGAGCAATGAAAACAAATACAAATCCCATCGGTCTGCTATTAAAATGGGCGGAAAAAGATAAGTATTATTTGTTCTTATCAATATTATGTTCTTTTGTCAGCGGAGTATGCTCCATGGTTCCATATTATGGTGTGTATCAGGTATTGACAGCCATCTATAATGCGTCAGGTACAAAAGAAGTGCTGCTACATAACAGCATATTAATTATTACAGCGGTTCTGGGCAGATTTCTATTGTTTGGATGCTCAGGGGTTCTGTCGCATAAAGGAGCCTACCGTACACTTTATAAGGTAAGATGCAGAATTGTAGACCATATGGCAAAGGTTCCGCTTGGAGTTTTAAGTGAACATAATGCCGGATCACTCAAAACTGTATTAAATGAAGATATTGAAAAGCTGGAATTGTTCCTGGCGCATCATCTGCCGGAATTCATCTATTATATGTGCGGACCGATTGTAATATTTATTTATTTGTGTACCATTAATGTGCCGTTGGCGTTGATTTCGCTGATCCCATTGATCTTAGCATTGGTTGTAATGGGAGTAATGTTCAGCGGTATGGGAAACCTGTTGGGTGCAGCAAACCGCTCCCTGGTTAATCTGAACTCTGTCATTATTGAATATATCAGCGGAATGAGGCTTATTAAGGCTTATAACATGGGCAGCAGTTCTTTTCAAAAATATAAAGATGCTATTGAGGAAGAAAATAAAATATGGAATAAAATTTCTAAAAAAATGGGGCCATCCTATGCCTCTTATATTGTCATTACAGAATGCGGAATGCTTTTTATGGTACCAATCGGAGGATATTTTTTCTTACAGGGATCAATAACGACAAATATATTGCTGCTATTTGTTTTTGTGGGTTCTTTATATCTGACAGAACTAAGACCTTTGCAGGAACTTGGTTCAAATTTGGCAAGAGTGTTGCAGGCAGTAACAAAGGCAAAGGACATATTGGATATCCCGATTTATGGAGGTACTAAGAATGTGCCGGATAATCATGAAATCTGTTTAGATAATGTTTCCTTTGCATATCCATCCAATGCGAAAGAAATGGTACTAAAGAATTGCAATCTGACCATTCATAACGGAGAGAAGCTGGCATTGGTCGGAAAATCTGGTACAGGAAAAACCACAATTATAGAGTTGATTGCAAGGTTCTATGATGTAAAAGAGGGAAATATAACAATCGGAGGAGTGAATGTTAAGGATTTAAACTATGAGAGGCTTTTAGAGGAGGTATCCATTGTATTTCAAAAGACCTTTCTGACAAGAGACAGTGTCTTTGAAAATATTCGCATGGGGATGGATGCGACATTGGAGGAAGTCAGAGAAGCAGCAAAAAAAGCTCAAATAGACTCTTTTATCATTCGTCTTCCAGAAGGATATGATACAAAGGTTGGAGGCTATGGAACACGTTTTTCAGGAGGAGAAAAACAGCGGATTGCCATAGCGAGAGCAATACTTAAGAACTCACCAATTTTAATACTGGATGAGGCAACATC
>JASGEU010000155.1:0-12849 GCA_047606065.1 Mobilitalea sp. | reverse complement strand
CTGCCACTGCCTGATCACCGCCGCCAGCAATGACCTTAACACTGGTTGGTAAGCCAAGTTCTTTTGCTGCAGCTTCTGTTAAAGAGCCAACCACTTGATAAGACTCATGTATTTTAGCCATTTGCTCTTCTTTAAGACCACACAAATCAAGCATTTCCTTGGACCACTTCTTATTCTTAACATCAAGTAACAGCATACCGGAAGCATCGGATACATCCGTACAATGAACACCCGAAAGCTTGTAAGCAATATAATCCTTAGGAAGCATCACTTTTTTAATTTTAGCAAAGTTCTCCGGCTCATGTTTTCTTACCCATAAGAGCTTTGGTGCAGTAAAGCCAGTCAATGCCATATTTGCAGTGTAAGCAGAAATCTTCTCTCTGCCTATCTCATGATTAAGATAATCACATTCCTCCTGGGTACGACCATCATTCCAAAGAATTGCAGGACGAATAACCTCATCCTTTTCATCAAGAATTACCATACCGTGCATCTGTCCGCTGAAGCTTAATCCATCAATCTGTGATTTGTCACTATCCTCAGTTAACTCTTTAATTCCATCTACTAAAGCAGCATACCAATCCACTGGGTTTTGCTCTGACCAGCCTGGCTTTGGAAAGAATAATGGATACTCCCTTGTTACAATTTTTTTAATATCTCCTGTCTCATCCATAAGCAATAACTTAACGGAGGAGGTTCCTAAATCAACTCCAATATATAGCATTGTTTAACCCCTTTCAGTTTTTTGAAAGGGGATGCCCCTTTCAGTTTTTTTGAAAGGAGACAAACCCCTTTCAACTTAACATTTTTAGTTTATCAACAATAAATTCGATGAGTAAACTATATTGATTTAACTATATCAATTTGCTTGCTGAAAGTCAAGAAAAAAGCAAGTCTTTACCTAATTGCTGAAAGCCATTTTTAATCTCAAAATGATATTGTTGCAAAAAAGTGACCAATTATTTTTACTGTAAGTATTTAACATTTATTTAATAACAAGTACAATAATAACACTTCCCAAAAAATTCTTTTTATGCTAGCATAGAACAGGATAAAGTGTTATAATTTATAGTTGATACAAGTATTTGTCATACTATTTGCAGATATGCTAGGGAAGCATAGCTTAAATCATAAAAATACGAAGGGGACTGTTATGGTAACGGGCAGTAAAGAACTAATACGCGACATTAATACAAATCTGGTTTTAGAAACTATCATCAATTCAGTAGCCATATCAAGAGCCGCAATTGCGAAGCACCTTGGTTTAACAAAAGCTACTATTTCTGCAATCGTGCAGGAACTTATGAATAAAAAACTGGTGCTGGAAATCGGTAGTGATGATACCAGCCTTGGAAGAAAGCCAATTCTTTTAAGCCTAAATAAGAAGGCGGGCTATGTTATCTGTATCGATATCGGAGTTGATACCATCTCCGCTTTAGTATCCGACCTTATGGGTGAGGAATGCAGCCTCAAGCAGATTAAAACTCCAAAGAATACTGCAAATATCGTTAATGTTTTAATTGACTTAATAGAATCAATGAAACTGCCAAAGGATGCTCCTTATGGAATGGTTGGTATTACTCTTGGTATTCATGGTGTAATAATGAATAATCAGGTATCCTTTGCACCTTATTATAACCTTTCCGGCATACAATTAGCACAGGATCTGGAGAAGCATTTCTACGCACCGGTTTATCTGGAAAACGAAGCAAATCTCTCTGTAATCGGTGAAAACACCTTCCAGTATGACTATGCGAATATTGCTAATATTAGTGTACATTCCGGAATAGGTCTTGGTATTATCATCAATCACAAACTATATACTGGCTATAATGGAAGAGCTGGAGAATTCGGTCACACCATAATAGAGTTAGACGGCAGACAATGCCCTTGTGGTAATAAAGGCTGTTTGGAACAGTATGTTTCAGAAAGAAGCTTACTGGCAGAATTTGCGAAAAAGAAGGGTCTTGAGGAAGTATCTTTCGAAGACTATAGTGCAGCCTATGAAGCAAGTGATGCAGATGCAATTCAGATTATGGAGGATTTTGTGAAGTATATGTCCGTAGGTGTCAATAATATCCTGAATGCCTATAATCCTGATATTGTAATAATCAATAGTTCCTTCACCATATTCTTCCCACAGATTACAAAACGAATTGAGCAAGCTTTATCGAGCAAAATGAATAGTTATATTCAAATTGTTCCCTCGGTATTGCAGGATACCTCCATTTTATTGGGTGGTTTATGTGTGGCAATTAAGAACTTTTTAGGTGTAGATATCTTAAAATTACAGCCAATCAATATTAGAAACTAAGATAGCTAAGAAAAAGCTGAATATTATTTTCAATAAATTTACCATAAGATCATGAGCATTAAAGCATGTTCATGATCTTATTGCTCCAATCGGCATTCACAAGCAAGCTTGCGATACCTGATTCCGCTTTCATTAGAATGATAAATTGACTGGAAATAATATTCAGCTTTTATTTATTATATTGCACTGCTCTTATCTTCTTCACTCTCTCGCTTTTTCTGTTCTTCCTTCTTTATCCTGGTCATAATTCCGCCAATTCTTCCGGACTCCTTTGCGGTTAGTGATTTCCAACCGGTATCCATCACCTTATCAAGATAACCCAGTTCTTTGGCTATCTCATACTTCATGGTTTCTTCCGGTTTCAAGTTATTTAAATCAATTTTCTTTTCTTTCATCTTACTCATAGGAACACACCCTTCAAACATAGCTTATTCTAATATTATTAAGATTGGTCTTTTGTTTTTAAGAGTCTTCCCAACTTCTATTCGTCTATACCATATGTAATTGACTTTAAGCAAACCGCTCAAATTAATTACAACGATATTTCCTTTCCAAGAGACAAGGAATATATAATCCTTTCCTTCACTCTTTTGCCTAACATTTGTTCTAAGGCTCGCTGATAATAATCTAATTGAACCTTATAACGCTTTATTAACTCCTTCTCAGTCTTTACTAAGTCTGACTTGTAATCGAGTAGTACTATCCCATCCTCTTCTTCAAAATATACGTCTATGATACCCTGTATCAGGACTAATTCCTGACTGTCAAATTCTTTCAAAACCTCTGATGCTTTTATTCCCATAACGAATTGTTTCTCTTTATAAAGCTTATGATTTATCTGTGCTTTTCTCATACGATCTGCAACTTTACTAAAGATAAAGCCCAAAATATAGGTTGTATTAAGCCTATTCATCTCCTCCTGCTTCATACGACCTTGCTGAATTATAAGCTCCAGCTCTTTTTTCAACTCGTCTTTTGTATTAATTTTGGTTAGGTCAAGTATCTCCAATACCTTATGATATAAGGTACCACGGTCGGTACCAGACATTGTGGTCTGCTTCTGCTGGATGAATTCAGGAATATACGCTTCCACACCGGGAAGCTTCGTTTCGAATTCCGTATTAGATGTATTTTCAAAGATACTCTCAATGTCATCCTCTATATTGCTTTTACCCGCAATCGCAGCATCTTTCCTACCGTCAAATAGTGAGACACTATCTTCCTCATCCAACTCTTGTCCCAGTCTTTTAAGCTCTGATACGGTCATTTTAATCTTTAGTCCCGTTTCATTGGCATACGGATATTGATATCCAAACCTGGATTTTATCTCATCCTTTAATTCAGTATCATAGGTAATATCTGAAGGAATACCCATTAAGCTTTCTTGGTCCAGTTCCAGGAATAATTGTTTTGTAATTTCTCCCTGCAGTAACTCGAGATGTGAAATCACTTGTATTTGCATTCCAGTATTAGCAGCAGTGTAGGGTGTTTTCAGCAACTCCTCAGTAACTCCCATACGGTTTAGCATTGCAGGAAGTACCCAATCCATATAGCTCTTAGCAGATAACAGCTCAAAAAAAGTGAATTCTTTTTCTTCCATACATTTTAAAGATTTTATATAGCCTGTAAGAATCAGCTTCTCCTTGGCTCTGGTCATTGCCACATAAAGTACACGCAGCTCCTCACCCAGATTTTCGATCTGCATTTTCTTTTGAATTGCTTTTTTAATTAAAGTAGGAATTTTTGTTCTTTGCACACTATCAATATATTCCGGTCCAATACCAATTTCATTATGCAATACTACACTGCTTCGTATATCCTGTGTATTGAATTGTTTACTCATACCTGCAACGAATACGACAGGAAATTCAAGCCCTTTACTTTTGTGAATACTCATGATACGTACCGTATCTTCCTGACCACCTGCAACGGATGCCTCGCCAAAGTCTACTTCATATTTTTGCAGTTTTTCAATATAGCGAATGAAATGAAATAATCCACTGTAACTGCTGTTTTCAAAACGTACTGCGCGAGATATCAGCATGTCCAGATTTGCCCGCCGCTGCACTCCACCCGGCATTGCAAAGGCATAGTAGTAGTAACCCGTAAGCTCCAGTACTATTCCAATAAGTTCATGGATTGGGGTATGATTGACCAGGGATCGAAGGTAAGTAAATTGCTCCAGAAAGCGACTAAGCTTCTCCTTTAGTTCTCCTTCTTCGTTCTCCTCCACATACTGAAGGAGTGCCTGATACATCCCATTTGTTCTATTCGCCGTTCGTACCATTGCAAGTTCTGTCGTTGTAAGCCCTACCATCGGGGAATACAATACACCTACCAAAGGAATATCCTGTCTTGGATTATCGATGATCTTAAGCATATTAAGCACCGCTCTAATCTCAAGGGTCTGAAAATATCCGGTCCCGGTATCAGCATACGCGGGTATTCCCTCCTGCATCAAAGTATTGACAAATACCTCGGACCAGTTGGACATACTGCGCAGTAAAATAACGATATCTCCATAGTTTGCCGGACGAAGTTTTTTTGTTGCCTTATCTGTAACCAGCATGCCTGTGTCTGGATCTGTGAGTTCTCTTATCTTTCTGACAATCGCTCTTGCTTCCATTTCCTTCTTGGTATATTCCACTTCATCCGGATGATCTACAACTGTAGCCTGATCTAAATCCTCCTGAATTACATCCTTTAATTCATTTAGCAATAAAATATCCTGTTCTGCTGTGTCAAGATCTTCCTCCGTTATTAAAAGAAGATCTACTTCCTTCGCAATGCGGCTTTCTATATTAATAGAATCGTATTTTTCAGCATTACCTGACAAATCCAGCAAAGGACCGTCATATAAGCCGCCGTACTTTAAAGCTGCGGCTTCATCATAATGGATACCTCCAATGCTTTGCTGCATGATTTGCTCAAAAATCTGATTAACATACTGAAGGACTCCATCTCTGCTTCGGAAATTCTTATCCAGATCAATTTTTTGATATAAGTTGATGCTTCCATCTTGGTCTATATCAATATTTCGGTATTTGGCATACTTCTCCATGAAAATCTCTGGCATCGCCAATCGAAACTTATAGATACTCTGCTTTACATCTCCTACCATGAACCGATTAGGAACTCCATCGTCTTCGCGAGAAATACTCCTTAGAATGGTTTCTTGAACCATGTTACTATCCTGATATTCATCAATGAGAATCTCCTCAAAAATTTCACTAAGTTCTTTTGCAGCAGGAGTCGGTAAAGAAGTTTCACCATCAATTAGTATTTTTAAAGCAAAGTGTTCCAGATCATTAAAGTCGATTAGATTCTTCTCTTCCTTCTTTTTTGCAAATTGGTCCATAAACTCAAGAGTAAGTTGAAATAATACCTGCATCACCGGCTTGACTGCCATAATATCCGAAAGCATTTCTTCCGGTGTCTGGAAAAAGAATTGGGTAGAGATATCTTTCATTCCTTTCTTTACTTCCTCACGTAAGGTCTTTACTTTATCTTTTTTCCAATCAAGTACAGTTGCATCTTTTTTATTTGATAAACGTTCGAAGGAAACAGCTGAAAAAACAGTTGCACCTTCTTGATAGGAATTAACCTTTCTAAACTGGTTCAGCATATCCCTGTCAGACATAAGTGCTGACAGATAGGCAGAGGGCCCACCTTCCTCCTGACATACCCTAATCGCCATAGCATTCTTTTGTGACAGATCACCAAGTACAGATTGAATATAATCCATCAACTGCTGCATCCAAGCGGATTCATACATTTCTTCCAGGGTTTGAATATCAAATACCTTTTCTTTGTCTTTCAGCCATCTTTCAGGCCAAGGAGCACTCATGGAAAAATTATACAGTTGTAGAATAAGTCCTTCTAAAGGTTCATCTGATTTCGAGCGGGAATAACTTTCCACAAAAGAATGAAATTCCTCACTGCCCTCCTCATACCAACGTTCCAGCATATCCTGGACAACATCAGATTTCATTAAAGTAATTTCTGATTCCTCCGCAATTTTGAACGAAGGATCAAGATCAATTCTATGAAAATAATTGCGAATTACGTTTAAGCAAAAACTGTGTATCGTAGTAATCTGTGCACTCTGAAGCAGGGACATCTGCTTTTGAAGATGAAGGTTATCTGGTTGTAATTGAAGCTTTGCATCAATTGCTTTACCAATACGCTCTCTCATCTCTGCTGCTGCCGCATTTGTAAAGGTCACGACCAGTAAACGATCAATATCCAGAGGCTTGTCTCCCTCCGATATCATCGTTATAATACGCTCCACCAAAACTGCGGTCTTTCCAGAACCTGCAGCTGCTGAAACCAGCAAATTCTTATTTCTCGTATCAATCACCTTTTGTTGCGCCTCTGTCCAGCTCATCCGTAACTCCTTTTATTTCATCCATAGATATTTGTGACTCATTATTTATCTGCTTTCAAACACTGCTCGCTATTACTCCCCTTAAAAGATCCACATTAATTATCCTACTTGCATTAACACCTACTATGTTTTATTCGCCCCAGATTTCTTTCTTAATTTCATCCACTGGCTTCTTAGCAAGATTACGATAGTTATGCCCAGGTAATCGAATGTCGAAGCCACAAGCTCCCTTATATTCACAATAGTCACAGGCTGTTCTTTCACCCATACGATAAGGGTTGAGGGTTGCATCACCTTCCAGAATCTGTTTGCCATCTTTCGTAAGCTTCTCATTAACATACTCCACCAGTGCATTTATCTGGTGATTGGAAGCTGTTACAGACCGCTTATTCAGCTCGCCTTCTTTGTTCGTCTCCACTGGTATGATATCCGATTTGCTTGATGCAGTTAAGGTTCCGTCAGCACCTGCCAACTTTTGGTCCATCAGTGCAATAACTGTCTTATCCGCATTTACCAAACCATTCATACGAAGACTCTTATAAATTTCTTCTTCCGATTGTTCTGATTTATCAACAATTGGATCATCAATATGGTAGTAGAAGATTCCAGAAGGAATGATTTCTTTTTCAGGATGCTTCTTTTTCAGATAATCCATTGCTGCACTTAAATATACGGAAAGCTGCTGTTGCAGACCATGATAAATACTAGTGAGATCAAAGAAGGTGTTACCTGATTTATAATCCACTACACGAACCAGGACCCTGTTCTCATCTTCATACAGATCCAGTCTGTCGATTCGCCCTTGCAAGGTCATACTTGAATCTGGAATATGATAAAATGGCATCTCATAGCCCGAGGGTTCAAAAGACCCTTGTTTTATTTGATTACATAAAGCCCATAGAGTACGTGTTGTAATACGTTCAATTCGTTTTACCAGATACTCATTTCGCTTTGTACTCTTAAAAATTGAGGACTCATATAGTTCTACCGCATGGTTCACACTCTCCACAGCCCATTGTTCCCTAAGTTCCTCCGGAAGTGTATGCCAGTTATATTCTCCGCTATCCAGCCTTTTCGAAAAGTGATCAATAGCATTGTGAAAGATATTACCAATGTCAGGAACGGCAAGCTTATATTCCTGACGTTCCTGTAACGACAGACCATAGGTCATAAAATGTGCAAAGGCACATCCCGCATAACGTTCCAGTCTTGTAACGCTTCCCTTTAACTCCATACCATATAAGAGCTTAGCAGCTTCCTTCGTTATCCCGGATTCTTTATTCTGATAATAAGCTCCCTGTACCAACCTATCAAGTATTTCGGAGTTTTCTTCCTGTGTTCGATAATGCAAGTACAGTTCTTTCCATAAATCCGTGGTTTCTTTTAACGCATGGTCTCTCAATCCCTCGGCTAAAAAGCTAAGTCCATTATCCCTAAGCACGTGCTCAGCATCCTTAATATCTTCATCTTCATCAATAATCTTAAGCAGCGGAAATAGCTGCAGCAGCTTACCAATCAGGAAAGATGGATTCTTTGACTTCCCATCCTCATTTAACTTATGATAGCTGATATATAGTTTTTCCTTCGGCTTTGTCATATTGAGATATATGTAAAACTGTTCGGTAAAGGCTTGCTGCCTTTTGGTCGGAGCAAGTTCAATCTCATTACTTATCAACAATTCACGTTCCGTATCAGAAAGAATTCCACCGCTTCCGATTGCTTTGGGGATAATTCCTTCATTTACGCCTATAAAAAATAATACCTTAATGTCCTTTAATCTGGTACGTTCCGTGTCACCAATTACAACCTCATCCACTCCGGGAGGAATTAAACCAACCTTAACCTCAACAAACCCAGTATCTAAGATATCTGCAAATTCTTTAAGACTGCAATACTCATCCCCTAAGAGCAGTACCATTTGGTCATACAATTCCATGACAATTTTATAAACCTGTTCAAATTCCTTGGCAATGAGGGGTTGTTGATCTTCAGCTAACCTTACCCGTAATCCTTCCAACTTACCCTCAATTCCTAGCCTTACACCAAGTTCATAGAGTGCTGTGGTATAATCCCTTAAGGTCTTTTCCTTATTCTTTAAGCATTCATATAAGGGTGCTATTTCTTCTAAAAGCTTAAGGCGAATCTCATTGATTTTCTCCAGAGAAATATTATCTTTGCTCTTATATCCTCTTTTAAAGGGTTCCGACCATTTTTTATATCCTCTAATTCCTGTTGCCAGCACATAATTTTCCAGAATATCAATCTCATCAGTGGTTAAATCAGATAAACCGGTTCGCAGATAACGAAAAACTCCCTCGTAGCTGAATTGTTCATTAACTAATACCACTGCTGCCCTCAACAACTCAACAAATGGATTATTTAAAATATCTTTCTTATAATCAATAAAACATGGGATATTTGCTTGCAGAAATTGCTTTTTTACTGGTCTGGCATACTCTTTAATATCACCGGTTACCACCGCAATCTCCTGATAGCGATACCCTTCTTCTCTCACAAGACGCTTAATTTCTCTTGCAACAAAAGCAACTTCTGCATTGGAATCCTTGGTTTCATGAATTGTAATATCCTTTTGCTGTTCTCTATAACTCTGATATGGATAACGAAACAAATTACGTTCTAATGAAGCAAGCGCCTTTGAATTTCTGAAACGAAATGGTAAGTCACTTTTACTTCTCTGCTGTGCATATACAGGTTCTTCAATCTCTGCACCAGCCTCTTTTGCAAGTTGATGGAGCTTATGTATCGTCTTTTTACTTAGCCCGAACAGCTGATGCTCCATCATTTCATCACTTAACTGTTCTCTTGGATCAATAGTAACCGTTATCATTACCTTCTTAGCGTACCTTAACATCTTTAGCAGTAATTGGTATTGACAAGGTGTAAATCCAGTAAAGCCATCTAAACAAATCACGGTGTCTTTCAACCAATTAGAACGGTCAATGACCTGATTAAGGACTACCATGATTTCTTCTGCAGCAATGTATCGTTCTTTCATAAAGGTCCGAAAACCTTCATAAATAGTAAATAAATCTGCAAGCTTTGCCTTAAGTACAGGCTTCTTCTGGGAAATTTCCTGCATCTTATAAAAATCTTCGTCCGAAACATTGTATTGATATAACTCTGAAATCAAGGATTTCAACTCATTAATAAAACCCGTCTTTTTTACATTCGCACCAAATAGAATGAGGTCCTTTCGTTTTAAGGAAACCACCTTCCTAAGTACCATACTTTTTCCGGTATCCTCTAAGATAGGCAGATCATTTCCTCCCACCTCTTCAAAAATACGATATGCAAAACGCAAGAAGCTAAGGATATCTACATTCATGACGCCATGTTCTGGGTGCATGGTCACAATATCCTTCTGGGTCTGTAAGGTAAACTGCTCCGGAACAATCACCAAATAATTCGTATCCGAATTCTTTTTAGATTCTTCAATTACCTCTTTATATAATTGATAGGATTTACCGGAACCGGCACTCCCAAGAAAGAGTTGTAAGGACATAAAATAACCTCCCTTCTGCCACCGTCAGCGAATTTGTGGTAATAGTTCTATCAGGCGAAACCCAGCTTATGGCTGAACCGCTGCAATTTGTGTGGTAGCACAAATTTTTCAATCTAACCTCTCTCGTTTCGAATTTATCTGCATAAATTACATTTGTGATTAATAATATATAGTAAGAATTAAGACATGAAGCATATCATGCTCTGGAGGGTAGACATGGCAAAGACCAAAATAGTCGTTATCCAACTCAAAGAAATCATATATACTGTGATTTTCGCAGCATTAGGTATCTTATTAATCTTACTCCTCATATTTATGTTCCGCGACAAGGGCGATAAAACTTCTACTGATGAAGCAAACATTTATACACCCGGTAAATACAACTCCTCTATCACCTTGAATAATATGGCTTATGACATTGAAGTAGTTGTAGATAAGAGCCATATCAATTCTGTGGAAATCGTTAATATTGATGAAGCAGTGACAACGATGTATCCTCTGATTGAGCCTTCACTGGAAGCAATCACTACCCAACTCTACAACGATGTACCAATTGAAGAGGTAGAGCTTCAAGAAGATAGCCAATATACTCAGCAAATATTGCTGGATGCAATACAGGATGCACTTGATCTGGCATTGGTAGTAACCGAATAATACATAACTTTTATAAATGCATTCAATCGTTTACTATATTTCATCCCCATTACCACAAACATATTCTGAATAGGAATGCTGCAATGCGATTACCTTTGTAATGACATTACAGCATTCCTTATTGTTTTAAGTAATATTAGGTAACATAAGAACTGCGCTATAAGATTTAGTGTTTCTATAAATTTAAATATTTCTCAAACGGTGAGGTTTCATTTAGGAATATAATTCCAATAACACCGGGACCGGTATGTGCACCTATAGCACAACCCACGTAATTATCCACATAATTCTTGCAATCATAAGCTTCGGATAACTGCTCTTTCAACTGTTCTACTGTTTCTTTATCATCTCCATGCACTAAACCTATGAATTGTGTCGTCAGACCTGCTCCGCGTTCTCCAACAATCTCAATAAGTCTGCGAAGAGACTTCTGTCTTCCTCTAATTTTTTCTATGGATTCCAGAGACCCATTATCATTGACATGAATAATTGGTTTAATATCTAAAAGACCGCCTGCTATTGCTGAGGTTCTACTTAATCGTCCACCTTTGAACAGGTAGTCTAGCGTACTTACTGTAAATACCATCTCCATATGCTCACAATGCCACTGAATACCCTCTATAATTTCCTGTTTAGTAGCACCATTTCGCTGCATAAGTAAGGCATAATAAGTTGCAATGCCAAAACCTAAGGAAGCACATTTTGAATCTATGATTGTTAGATCAAAGTTTGGAAATTGTTCCAGAAGCTCTGCCTTTGCAATATGAGCCGCATTAAAGGTTCCTGCAATTCCGGTAGAAAAGCAGATATAAACAACCTCGTCCCCCTTCTCTGCATAAGGCTTAAAATTATCATAAAACATCTGTGCATTGATATGATAAGTTTTAATATCTTTACCACTGCGCAAAATATCATAAAACTCTTCAGGTATAATTGTCTTTCCGTCAAAATAATCCTTTTCATCAATTACTACCGGAGTCGGAATTACATGTAAATTAAATTCTTTAATTACCCATTTTGGAGTATCGGATGCAGAATCTGTTATTATTCTAAGTGCCATAACTACCTCCCTCTTACGTATACTTGTCTAACTCTATAGTTGTTCCAATTCACTCATCCAGAGATTGGCTGAAGCATCACTTGGCATTCTTAAATCTCCTCTTGGTGATACCGCTACACTACCCACTTTAGGGCCATCCGGTAAGCAGGAACGTTTAAATTGCTGTGTGAAGAATCTTTTATAAAACACCTTAAGCCATTTTAATATTACTTCATTATCATAGATGCCTGCAAATGCAATTTTTGCAAGTCGATATACCTTACTTGGCTCAAATCCAAAACGGAGCACATAATAAAGGAAAAAGTCATGCAACTCATAAGGACCAACAATATCCTCTGTCTTCTGTGCAATCTCTCCATCCTTTGGAGGTAATAATTCCGGGCTAACCGGTGTTTCTAATACATCCTGTAATACCTCACGCAGTTTACTATCCGGCGATGTATCTGCAAAATACGAAACCAGATAACGAACCAAAGTCTTTGGTACGGAAGAATTCACTCCATACATGGACATATGATCTCCATTGTAGGTAGCCCAGCCAAGTGCTAATTCTGACATATCTCCAGTTCCTACTACGAAGCCATTGTATTTACCGGCAATGTCCATAAGCACCTGAGTTCTCTCTCTGGCCTGACTATTTTCATAGGTAAGATCATGCAGATTACTATCATGTCCAATATCTCTGAAATGAAGTTCCACCGCTTCTTTTATGGGAATTTCCATTAAGGTAACCCCAAGGCTTATTGCCATTGCAACTGCATTCTTATAGGTACGGTCAGTGGTTCCAAAACAGGGCATTGTAACAGCTCTAATGCCTTTTTTATCGAGTCCAAGTAAGTCAAAAGCTTTGGCTGTTACTAAGAGTGCTAAGGTAGAGTCAAGTCCTCCTGATATTCCCACAGCCACATTAG
>JASGEU010000154.1:0-24068 GCA_047606065.1 Mobilitalea sp. | reverse complement strand
GAAGTAAGAATCTCCATAATTTGCTTATAGGGCTGCTTATCTGCATCTGCCAGTCTCATGACCAAATCATAGCATTCTATCTGCAACGGTATAAAATCAACTCCGTTTACATTCATGAGTCCTGTCTCACTACCAATGCCGATATCCGCCTCACCATGAGAAATTAAACTTGCAACTGCAAGGTGGGACTTACATTCATGGTGATATCCTTCTATATATTCACCAATCATTCCCATCATCCGCAGCTTTTCATCTAATAAAACTCGAATTCCACTTCCCCTTTCCCTATTTACAATGGTGATATCCGTTCTTTTCAAATCCTCCCAGCCCTTAATTTTCTTTGGATTATTTTTTTGAATATAAAACCCGCTTCTTCGTTTTCCTATTCTAATCATGAAAGCTGGAATGCCCGGCATCATCTTCTTCACAAAGGAAATATTATAGTCATCCAACTCTCCATCCCAAAGGTGCGCCGTAGCAATATTCACTCTTCCTTGATATAGCGCAAATATTCCGTTATAACTGCTTAAATAAGAACGATAGAGCTGAATATCCTCTGAATATGTTCTAAGGTGATTGGCCAGTAAGTCCAGTGAGATATCCTGTCCGCAGATAATAAATTCATTTCCCCTGATATTCTCATCCATTGCCTGAACAGAATATTGCTTCCTATTCGTCTTTGGTGCAGGCTGCGCATCATTTGACTTGGAAGATAAATTACGGGGTGCACCCGACAAATATGCATCTACGTCCTTTTGGGTCACTCTTACCTGCTTCCCAACCTTAGAAGACGGCAGCTCTCCCCTCTTAATCAGTTCGTATACCGTATTCCTTGATATCTTAAGGAGCTTCGCTACTTCCTGTGCGTTAAGAAGATTGTTTTCCATAATAACCATGCCTTTCTTGGTACCTGTATACTTGATTAAAGTGTCAGAAGCCGTAATCATACTTTAATGATGAATACTTGATGAATGAAATTAAAATACCTGCTCTCATTAATCAAGTATTCATCTTCACAACTGAAACAAGTTTTTGACTCATTAATCATACTTCAGGGTAGTAATTATCTAATAATTCACGATGATTTCTGATAATTACAATTAATGAATAACATACTATCACAGGATTATGAGGTTTACAATACTTTCCTGACGCTCCCCTCCACTGTACAAATAATAATGTTCCAGTAAAAAGATACCCTGTGCCAAAACAGGGAGGTACTAGCTAAGCTAATATCCTCCCTGCTTTTATAGGTATTATTTCTTTTAAAAAACTTCAGGCTTTCAATGAATAATTAATAATATTTAACATTTCTCTTATCTCATCTAAATTATCATTAATACGTTTATTTTCTAATGTATCATACGCTTTTAATACTTCCGTAGTTTTGTTATTTTTAGCATCCTCTCTGTACTGGGTCGCTACATAATTACATTCCTCAATAAGTTCAGACAATTGTACAATAATTGCCTGACAATCCTTCTCGTCAATAGGATACTTGGGATTTGTTATACTATAAGCTGTATCATAAATGAGATGTGATATATTTCTCAAAGCGATTAGCACCTCTTGAAATGTGGTATTCCCCCCGTTTACCTTACTAAAAAATAATATTTTATGCTTTATTTTTGCTTCCTTTTCTTTATCTCTTACTAATGCCACTAACCAATCGATACCTTTAAAGGTATCCTGAATGGATTCCTTCATCTGTTCCACTTGTGCCATAGAGGATAATTCCAAGCCATTCTTAATTATTTCAAGATACCCAGTTAAGGTTGATACAATATGGGCTATTCTTTTTCTCTCCATCCGTCTATAAAAGAACAAAGAAAACAGAAAATTGAAAAGAACTGCCATCAAAATTCCTATGCCCAATGCAAGTACTCTTAATTCAAAGGTTCGTGGAATACTTGGATCTCCATTCGCTGTATACTGTATGAAATTTGTCATATAGATGGAGGTAAAAATAGCTACAGGTGATACCTCTCTCCAGTTTATTTTTAAACATACAAATAAAGTTGCAGAGATAGAAATAGCCGACGTCCATATACTAATTCCAAAGACAGATATAATAACAGCAGTAACAATCGCTCCTATAAGAGTGGCTACTATTTGCCTTAACCCACTGCGAATACCAGTAACCGTAACTGGTTCCAGCGTCATCATTAAACCAAAAAGAACTGAAATTAAATCTTTATTTACCAATGGGAGATGTTGGACTACAAGATAAGTAGCTAAAACAGCTGCCATAGCTTTTATTATATATAATCTTGAATCAAATAAATATGCTTCCTTATCCAAGGAGAAAAATCCAAATACTTTTTTCATCTTATGCCCCTCTATCATCTAAAAAATATTCCTATTAGTTATATTATATCATCTTGTACTCTATATTAACTACTTTTGTTTTATATTTACTTATATATTTACTGTTCCGTTTCGTGGTAATCCAGCAAAGTAAAACACTCTACCACTTCACATGATAGAGTGTTAAAAATTACTGGGACTATGTGTTTCTTATTGCTCCTTAATGATACAATACAGTTTTTATCGTTGCATTCCATTAATCAATTAATTATTAAAAATCATAAGTTTTTCTTATAGTAACTTTTCCAGCAAGCAAATCCAAAAAATTAAAATATTGGTTTTCTCGGTTTTCGGAAGTAACTATTTTATGAATGTAGGTTCTAAACAAATAATAATTATTAAATCGTATTTTAGAATCATTCCATGCATTGATGTTAATAATTGATTTATATGGAGTGTCTTTAAAATAAAAACCCAATTTATTTTTAAATGGAAGATTATCAAAGGCTTCGGCTACAGAATCATTTTCAATAACCATAAATACAAATATGTCGTTTTTATTAAATCTAGCTAATCTTTTGTCCCATAACTCTTTACTATGTTCAAATGATTCATAATGAATTAAATGCAAATTAACGTCATCAAGTTTTCCTATTGGCTCACCTGCTGAATCAGAAACACTACTCCAATCGTTACCATTATACGCAGTCAAAATATTATCATTTTTCATTTCAAGAGGCATTGATAAATAATGGTCAAGATCAGATAACAATTTAATGTAATCGCTTGAACCTATACCAATATTAATAAATGGTGAATTAAACTTTAATCCTAAACAATGGTATATAAATCCACCATAACACGATTCAGCTATTATTGAAATTTTTCGTTCTTTAATCTCTATATATTTATTAAAGTCAAACATAGGAATCGAAAATACCTTAACAGGTATTATTACATCTTCTGATATACCTAAACCAATAGAAATCTTAAGTATTTCTTTAAAAAATGAGTTTGCAACTACAATATAGTCATAATCATAATTTTTAATATCTTCAGGTAGGATAACAGGTTTCCCATCCTGTTCCCTTTGATGCCGTTTGTCTTTTGATATATAAGCGAGAATATTTATATTGCCTTTATGTTGTTCGAACATAATTAGATTAACATATTTTTCATAATATGAGGCGTTTCCCCAAATTAAGATATTCTTCATAAAATACACCATCCTGTATATTTTTTATCTACATGCTTTATATATCGGCATATTATGTGATTACATAACAATAAAAAATTATTAAAGACCACCATATCAACTATTCCGTAGGGATATGGTGGTCCTTCTCATTGATTTTCAATCAATTAAGATTAACGATAATTATTTTCAAATCTAAATACTAGTTTAGACATCTCCTCGTCTATTTCTTCTATAGCAGTATACTTGTTTTCCGTATAATTACCGATTGTCTTATGCCAAAAAGCTTTTGCACGATTATTATTCTCTGTTGAAGGTGTGAAAAGCCTCCATTTACCACAATGTTTATCAAAGACTTTCCTTACAGCTTGATATGCAATAGAGTTTCCCCTAAATGGTCGTAATAGAAACATCTCATTTACATAATAATCTATTTCTTTTGGCACAAATTTACCACTTGCAACAAGGCAGAAGCCTGCTGGTATGTTATCAACCATAATTAAATATGGGAATAACACATTGGGATGATTAAACCAGATTTGCTGTATGTCATATTGTTCACTAAGAGTTTTTATTGGTTCGTCCTCAAATATTCCATGCTTGTTAGGAAGTGTACCATGTATTTCTGCTAAGTCATATAAATATAACGGATATATATTTTTAATTATAAAACCATTTGTATTGTCTGCTAATATTATTTCAATCTTCATTTTGAATTGCTCCTTTAATTTTTTATAACGCTCTATCGCGTGATTAAATGCAATTCTTCAAATTCGATTATCTAATTTGTATCTTTGATAACGCCCCATACATTCAAATAATTAAATTAAAGAATTGCATGGAGCTTACGACTAAACCTTTTCACCGAAAACATTTTGGTATACATTATTTTTCCCTTTCTTATTATCGTTATTGTATAGGATTATATTTTTATGGCAAACGAATAAGGACACAATCATCCTCATATCTGACTCCAGTATCATAAAAACCAAACGACTCGTATAATTTAATCGCACTTGAGTTTTGAATTTTCACTTCAAGTGATATAGGTAAAGATGTTCCCTCCGGGTATTCTTTTACTTTCTCTAATGCAAGCTGAAATGCTTTTTTGCCAATTCCCTTATGCTGATACTTATGGTCAATAAAAAATCCCATTATTCTATAAGCATATTGATATTGTTTGAGAATTTCCGGTTCTTGTTCCGTTACAACACTTCTTCCAATAAGAACTACTCCAACCGGCTCGTCCTCATGATAAATAACGCTGCATTCACCCGGACACTCTTCATTTATTCCCGCATACGCCAATGCGATTGTTGTAGATACATCCTCAACGTATTTCCTTTGGCCTTCGTCGGGTTTTAATTGCAATACCTTATGTACATTCTCAAAGGTTACTGTCTTTAATTGGACCATTTTTCTACCTCGTCATGTAACTTATTCTTGTAAACAATCATTTTCATAACTCAACTTATATTGTACATGAAATGTTCTTTCATCTCAACATATAATGGCAAAAATCCTTACTAGTCTTTATGGGATAGTAAGGATTTTTGCAAACCAATATTAGATTGTATGTAATGTTCTTTTGTCCATATAATGACCTGTAAAAATTCTTATATTAACTATTATTTATTCTTTTCTCCTTCGGGGAAAATAATTTTGTAAATCGGGAAATAGATAAACATTTGAACTCCACCATTGATAACAGTGATTAAAATATTATAAAGGGCCGGCTCACCAATATATTTTTTCAAAAAAGGTTGATAAAAGGTCTGTAACCCGCTGCATACCATAAAAATAAGAATAAACGCTATGATATACCACATTATTTGATAACTGATTTTCCCCTTACTCTTAAAGGTTACATTCCTCTGTAACGGGAAATTTACACATTGTGCCACAAACAAAGTTGCTCCATAACCTGCAAAATATGCCATGCCTCCATCAGCTATGGAATAATTAAATATATACTTTCCAGATTGAAAGATAGGAATTAAATAACAATCATATTCTTCCCAATTAGTTACTGCTGCAATAAATGATGGTATAAAGGTTAACATTAAATATTGTAACAGTGTCACTAATAATGAAATTAAGTAAAATTTTACAAATTGTATTATTAACTTTGTAAGTTTAGGATGTTTATCTGAATAGCTTTGCCACCAACTTACAATAGACTCTTTGATATTTGACATAATATTATTTTCTCTCCGTATTTATTTCCTTGTTTCGGTTGCTACACCTGAAATTCTCAACACTTAACCTTCACTGTCGTAGCCGCTGTGTATTTACCATCAGTTGCAGTAAGTATAACTTGCTTATCTGTTGCCTTTATAATTGCAAGGGCCTCACCAAAATAAGTATCTGTATAATCATTTAAGTAACCCTCTAAGTTATAGGGACATGCATTTCCAAGTGCTAAAAGCTCTCCTCCCTGTACTTGAACTTTAATATCACCTCGCTCTAACGGTTTCGTAATTTCATTACAATCTGTATATTTCAAGTGAATGTATACCAAACCTCCTGCTTCTACCATATCTTTCTCTGGAATAGCTCTTAGAACTGTTTCATCCTCTGCTGTGATAAGCTCATTTTTAGCGATTTCAATATTATTCGCATCATAGGCAACTACTGATATGCTTCCTGACCTATATTTTGTTTTAAAGAGGGTGCGACAATTTTTTATCTTCTTTTTGCCTATTTTTCTGTTATTGATAAATAGTTCAACTGCATAACTGTCAGAGTATATCTCCACAATTGCAGGCTGCCCATCAAACCCATTCCACGACCAACTTTCCATTGCATTTGTCATCTTCCAAGCAGAGGGTGAATGCTTATCCTTTGTATGATTTACCGGTCTGACAGCAATTACCGGCTTACTCATGAGCCCAAAGGAAGTCTTCGTATAAGCTGCTTCTCCCAAGGGTTTCCCTGTTAAATCAATTCTTCCAGAACCGGCAGAAATCCAGCCTAACCCATTGTTCCATTCAGGTGCATAATCTTCGTATTCCCAGGAACCAATTCCTACCTCACCCAGATAATCCATTCCTGCCCATACAAAGTCCCCTACTAACCTGGGTTCCTTCTTCGCTAACTTATAAAAGGCTGCCGCATCCTTACAAAAGGTTTCACTACCAAGAATTAAACGGTCAGGGTATTTTTTTAAGTCATGTTTATATCTAAAAATTCCATAATTATAGCCAGCAATGTCCATGTTCGTAAAGGCATCTTTTGTCTTCCAGTCACAGGGAGGCAAAGTTGCACCAATTTTCATAACGTTATCCCCAAGCAAACCTGCCAGGTTATTAAAGAATTCACTTCCGACTGCTTTTTTCTTATTAGTCTTACCCTTTGCAGCCCTTTTTTCTGCCTTAACTACTTCTTTCATAGCCTTTTTATCGCTATACACACCAAAACCTATAGAACTAAGGAAATTAAAGAATATATTGATACCGCACGTTACTGGACGAGTATCATCCAAACTGTGCAAATACTCTGTCATATTACGAGTCAGTTCAATGCCTCGTGCCTGCGCGGTCTCGGATACTTCATTTCCTGTAGAATACAGGATAACGCAGGGATGATTATAATCTTTTTCCACCATATCCTTAAGATCCTGCTGCCACCACTCTGAAAAATGATCCACGTAATCATATTCCGTCTTATGTATGTACCAGCAATCAACGAATTCATCCATCATCAGCATTCCCTGCTTATCACAGGCCTCCAGCAGTGCTTTCGAACAAGGATTATGTGCGGATCGAACTGCATTATAGCCATTTTCCTTTAAAATTCTTATTCTTCTCTCTTCAGCGTCAGCATAGGTTGCTGCACCAAGTAGTCCATTGTCGTGATGGATACAGGCACCTCGAATTATTACACGTTCATCGTTTATCTTAATCCCTTCATTTCCCCAGGACAAAGTACGAATACCAAAGGTTTCTTCGCATTCATCTGATCCAAAGATAACTTTACAAGTATATAAATGAGGGTTTTCACAACTCCAGAGTTTGGCGTTTTTAATATGGGTTCTTAAAGTTACTGATCCATTCGAAATACCTTCTACCGCAGCAACTTCCTTATCGCCCTCCATAATAATAGCAGTTACATCACCTGCACCTTCCGTAGCAACAGATATTTCTATCTCTGCAGGATGAATGGAAAGTGTTTTAATCTTAACACCATTTAGCATAATATGCTTTTTATCCGACACCCACATTGTAACCGGACGATAAATACCAGCTCCGGAATACCACCGGCTATTCGGTTGTTCCGCATTATGAGCAACTACATCGATCTTATTGCTTTCGCCATAGTTCAAAAAATTATCAGCTTCCACATAGAAATTTGTATAACCGTAAGGGCGGGCTGCAGCTTTTTCTCCATTAATAAATACTTCTGCATCGCGATACACACCCTCAAACTCAAAGATTACTATCTTATTAATATAATCCTCAGGGATTTCAAATGTCTTTGAATAGATATAATCGTATCCTTCAAACCACCCAATATTCTTACCGCCTTTTGCGTCTTTCGTACGTTTCTCGTACAGCATTGCGTCATGCGGTATTGTTATAGGATGACCTATTCCATTCTCACCGAGATGTTTATATGTCCAGTCATTATTAAATGAATATGCTTTCATGACTATCCCCCTGTATCTGTTATATTCTCATATTGACAATAGCAATAATCGTCATCATTATTTTTTATGATTATATATCACACAGGCTAACATACAAGACATCCTGCCTAAACTTAGGCTTTAATTACCTATCCTTACTTTTGGGAAAACAATATTTATATTAAAGATATCACCGTTTAATTTAATGGACAGCTCTCCACTGTATTTATCCACCAGGTACTTTATACTCTTCATTCCGAAACCATGATAATCCTTATCTTTATTGGTAGTAACCGGTAACCCATCTTCAAATATCAAATCCCCCTGGTAATAATTCTCTATATGAATTGATATAAGTCCAATGGATTCCTTTACTATCATACTTATGATGCGTTTATCCTTCTCCACCAGATGTTTTACGGAATTAATAGAATTATCTAATGCATTTCCAAATAGTGAAAAGATATCCGCCTCACTCATAAAGTTTAACTTTTCACCATCTGCCATACAGGTTAATTCTATTTCTTCTCTCTCACACTGCAGTCGTTTCTCTGCTATTACAATATCTAATACTTGATTCCCCGTCATTGGCATGTCATAGATTAAGATCGCCTTTTTTAATTCTTCAATTTCTGATGCCTCAACTTTTTTAGAAAGATGACTTAGTTGATGTTTTAAATCATGACATTTGATATTTATCATCTGTATATTTTTTTGGGATACAGAAAAATGTTCTTTTTCTTTTTGTAATAAAGACTCAATAATATTTAACTCATCCTGTAATACCCTGGTTCGGAATATGAAAAACAAAAGATACATTGTAAACAGGCAGCATAAGATATCCAACA
The DNA here is from genome assembly GCA_047606065.1 of Mobilitalea sp. Lineage (GTDB taxonomy): Bacteria > Bacillota > Clostridia > Lachnospirales > Lachnospiraceae > Mobilitalea. The sequence goes on along the minus strand of JASGEU010000154.1, from coordinate 15,091 downwards.
GTAAGCATATGATGAATATTTCAGTTTGTGCATTCTCTTGACAAAGCCTTACTATAATGGAAAACACAGTTGCATATAAATTTACAAACACACATAACACTATAATAATCTTGCTATTAAAATATTGATTTTTAAATTTACGAATAAAAATATGATAGAAAAGTGTAAATATTAATGCTCCTATAATCATATAAGTTGCTATATATATAAGATATTTTACATTACTATCTATATACTTCTTTGCCCCATATCCTTCCATAACAATCTCATGCAGCGCATAGAATAAATGCTGTATCGCATATACTCCTGTTACACAAAAGACACTGGTTAGTAATGTTGTTTTAAAGCAAAAGTTAATTCCTGCCACCACTGCCATAAATAATGCTATGTAGCGTGTAATCGTAAATGGTGCATTTTGCATGGAATTATCAATATTTGAATGTATATATATAATAGCAATTACTACAGAAGCCAATATTAATGTTATAACTCTGACAGGAAATATCTTTCTTTTTTCGTAACTTAGAGTGAATAATGTACCCAAAATAAATAACTCAATGATAAAACGATATTCAAATATATATTTCATTAGATTTATAGTCATATATCTTTACCCTCTCCTAACCAATCTGCTAACTGCTGCATAAATATTTTTTTCCGCGGATGGCTGATTAGTAGTTCTTTTCCGCTTGACATGGCTACGGTATGTCCTTGTACACTGGTTATATATTTAGGATTTATTAGATAGCAGGAATTACATCTCAAAAAATTATGACTCTGTAATTGCTTCTCAATATTAGAAAGTGTACCATAGCCTTCCACAATTTCATCTCCAAGATGATATTTAACCTTATGACCTGAAATTTCAATGAAAATTACTTTTTTTGTTGATAAAAATATTTTTTTACCTTTTTGGGAGACCTCAATATCAAACACTGTATTAAAATCTATTTTGGCCAACGCTTTTCGTAATTTCAAAGCAAAGGTTGAATATCCAACCGGTTTTACAATAAAATCAAGAGCGTCTACCTCGTAGCCTTGCACCGCGTACTTTGCCATATTTGTAATGAAGATTAATGTTACAACTTTGTCCACTTCCCTAAGTTTTATTGCGGCCTTCATTCCATCCAATTGAGGCATCATGATATCCATAAATATGATATCATATATATGTCTATAGTTTTCCAAGAGACTTACAGCATTCTGAAACCGTTCTATATGAAAGGTTTTGTTATTGCTATTACCATATTCATTAATAAACTTTTCTATTATATCTGCTTCTCTGATATCATCCTCAACAATTGCGATGTTTACCAATATAACACCTCCTGGCTACCCTGCTATAATTTATTAAGGCATTTATTAGATGCGCCAATAATACCTATGAAATATTATATAAAAGAATAAAAAACAAATCAATTACTCGATAATCAACCAAACCTCGAATATCCAGCATATTTTTATCACTTTAAAAAAATATCGCCAAACATTAATTTGGCGATATTTTCATTTAATATACAAATTGCTATTATATATTACTTATTCATCCTTTTTCTCTGATTCATGAAACAAGATACTACCATAGCTAAGGTACAGATAAAAAATACTGCCCCAAACCCTACTGCTAAAGTTACATTTCCTCCAAAGAATTTAACACCTGTAAAATAGTCAGCAAGAGGAAAAGCTGCTTGATAAAAATGTTTTCCTAATGCAATTGAATAAAATATTACACAAATCAACGGTGCAATCACAAAATCTGTTACTATCACTAAAACTTCAGATAAAACTCCTAGCAGTATAAACACAAAAGTAATATAATGAAAGGTTCTATCCCCAGATTTGCCAACGAATGTAAACGCCACATCTGTTATTAACATTACAACGGCAACCAGTACACCAATATAGAAACCTATAGTCCTGTTAGCAAAACGTCCTTTTATATAATTCATATCCTACTCCTTTATTTTGTAACCTTCTTCTTGCGCCTGAAATAAGCTGAATATGCAAACATACCTAAAGTTACAACTGACAGAGCAATAATTCCAATAACAGCTCCCTTTATTGCGGTTTTCCACCAGGGTGTAAAGTCTGCAATTTCAACTTCTGAAGATAGACCGTTTGTTACATTCGAATGTGAATAAGCATAGAAGAAATGTTTGCTGGCATCACGAACACGATCCCAAATAAATCCGTCACGGTCTTTTACCATAATGTTTCTCACCTCAACAGAACGACCTGCATCATTATTAAACATATCTGTTCCTGCTGCTAAACACTCTGCAGTATACATATAAGAAGCAGAATCTTTTGATGAGTCAGTTAAGTTGATACCTTTGAATCCCCATTCGTTACGTAAAACCTGAGTCATCGTATTATAATCAGCAGCAGAAGGAACACAACCAATACGACCGAACGATGTCATAGTTGCAAGTGATCCACCCACCGCAAATGCTCCTTCAAAGCCTTTTAATCCACCTTCACGATAGGTCTGTTCGGTCATAAATGTACTTACACCGTGTCTATTTGTCTCTTGGTCATTTAATACAAAGTGTTTAATAGCGGTTAATAATCCCTTACCTGTCATAGCTTTTACTTGATAAGCTCCGCAATAATAGGACATAACACCATCTTCACTATAGTACTCAAAGTTTCGTCCTGCATATTGTGTACGATGCATATTTGCGCCAGGAGAATACATCATACCTGGTTTTGTATATAACGCTTCTTCCGCCATGAAGTCTCCACGCTTAGTCAGCATTTCTTCACTCCAAGTACAAGCAGAAACAACCTCCGCAACAAAAAGCGTACCTCCGGATTGGTAACCGTCCGGACCATCACCGCTTAGATTAGCTGGGTAATCGACTGTTGGAATTGCGTCATTTCCCATTTTCTCACCGGGAATCTGCGCCAGGTCAACAATGGACAACTGATCGATAAAGCTATTCCATCTTTCCACATCACTGTACTCAACATCCTTCATGTGGATAAACTTAATATCGTTATCAGCTTCTTTTACAAAACTTGTTACATCTGCTGCCTCCGATGGCTTTTCATAAACTTTTCCTTCGATTAACGTTTGCATCTCGGGTGTTGCAGAAAGTGCTTTTACTTCACTTGGATAAGTGCTCCAATCATCTCTCGATAAATAGGTCACTTTATTCTCATCATAAAAATAATTAAGATCAATTTCATCAAAATGGTTGCTTACAATTTCCCCTGTATATGGTGATTTTGCATAGGTCGTATTGTCAACCTTATCAAGATTATCTTTCTGAACCTTTGCTTTATCTCCGGTTACTATAACTCCTTGAGGATCTACCAATTTACCTTCAACAGATACATCACCACGTGCAGCTAATACATTATTAAGTGCATCATGGGAATCATTGCCTATAGCAAAATAGTAGTCACCTGCATCAAATACGTAGCTGCCGGTTAAAGTAGAATCCGCGCCGTTAATAGCATTACGATCATAAGTAGCAAAAATGTAATCTGATACTTCTATTGTAACTGTTTCACTCTCACCTGCAGCAAGTTCTCCTGTTTTTCCAAAACCAATTAACTGAATTGCAGATTTTTGAGCATTACCTGATGTATACGGCAATTGTACATAAAGTTCAACCACTGATTTTGATTTTCCACTATATGCTTCAGCACCGTCGTTCGTAACATTAACTGCTGCAGTAACTGTATGTGCCTCTTTATCCCAGATCAGGCTCTCCAGTTTCTGTGTAAAATTGGCATAAGATAGTCCGTGTCCGAAAGGAAAAACCATTTCATCAGCATAATTCCAGCTGTCTCCTTGACTGGCATATACACCGTAATTACCGTCAGCGTTATTAATACCCAGAACACTGTCCTGATATCTTGTTTCATAGTACTTATAACCTGTATAAATGCCTTCGGCATATACTACATAACTATCCTTGTATAGCGTTGACATATTGTCAAATTTAAAGTCGCCAAAGTTCCTCATTGCCGGAGCTGAAAGTGAATCAGCAGCATAAGTATCAACAAGACGACCGGAAGGATCTGCTGCACCGGTCAGCACGTTAGCCACACCGGTAAAGCCATACTTTCCTGGATAGCCTATCCAAAGACATGCATCAACTTCATATTCCTCCAGCCAGCCCAGATCCATAGCATAACCACTGTTAACCAATACAATCGTTTTACCGAACTTACCTGATGTTTTTATCATATTTAGCATATCTTTTTCTTGTTGATGAAGGGAAAGTTCAGGTACACCATCACTGTCAACAGTATCCAAATCATTTTCTTCTCCGCCAAATCTGCTTAAAACAACGATTGCTACATCATTAAAATCATTCGCATAGCTGCTTTGTAAACTTTCTGTATAGAAGGAGCCTGGAACTTCAGCTATGACACCGCTGGATCTTTCCAAAGGGCTCTCGCTTAGAGCGTCATAAATATAATTATTGATTTTAAAGCCTGCAGCAGTTAATGCATCATATAAATTTAAAGCATCGCTTGCAGCTGCACCACCTGAGCCTCCTCTAAAAACAGGATCGGCTGCGGAACGTCCAAACAAGGTAACACTACGTTCCGTGTCTAGTAAAGGTAATGCATACTCCTTATTCTTTAGTAGTACAGAACCTTCTTCCTGAGATTGAACATTAAATTCCCCAACTGCTTCCGTCAGTGACTTTTTATCAGCATAATCGCTGGAAAAATAATTACTACTATCGGTTACTTCTATGGTTGGAGGCTTTATTTTTAGGAATAGGTTAATATCACCTTCGCGCTCATATGCAAGTTGACCCAGAAACAAGGAACAAGCAAGTATCATGCATAATACGGCTGAAATACCTCTCCACATTTTATAATTAGACATCTTATTTCCCCTTTTTTTAATATAATGCGATCATAGTGTTGATCTCAAATATTATTGTTGAGCGCCAGCTGTTGCAAGCTCAACAAATTCCATACCACTTGTTGAAACAGTTGCATGAATTACAGCTTCTTCGAAGACCTTTTCTGCTAAGAAACTTTCAGCAGTAACAGTTTCTACTTCCTGAACTGTGCCTTCCCCATCCTGTGCGTATTGTGCTGCCTGTTCAGCGGCTGCTTTTTTGATTTCAGTAAGTGTTGTGCTCATAGCATCAGTCCAATTAGCAGAATCCACATAATAGGTTGAGTCATTTGCTTCCGTAACACGTGTTGGTTTTGAAAGTGTAATATTTACTAAATCACTGTCAAGTTCATCAACTGTCTGGGTGTATGTACCATAATAATCTCTGAAGTAATTTGTCTTTTCGTTAGCACTGAAATCATTTCCAGTCTCTGGAAGTACAACTGCTGAGAACTGTGTTGACACTACAGTTAGACAGTATGTACCATCCTCATAAATTGTAAGCTTCTGATCATCAATTGTTGTAGTATAAAAATTATAAGTAGGTCTCATATTAGAATATGACATTTTAGCCGGTGAAAGATACACACCGCTTACTGTTCCTGCCGTAGCACCCTTGCCTGATTCAGATGTATCTTTGTCTGTTTTTGAACAAGCAGTTGCCATTGTAGTGAGTAATAATACTCCTGTTAATAAAATTGCTAGTTTTTTAATTCTTTTCATACCTAACTCTCCTTCTTTATTTTCATTTTTGTTTTAGCTTTCATTTAGTTTTATTATTAAGCATAAAACATAAATTTATTTAGTACATACTTAAATTACGGAATTCCTTAACAATCGTCAATATGAACCACCTAAACTTAAGATTTATTGGCTTAACCTTAATGATTAGATATACGTTATCTTTTGATAAGCAAAAAAATTCCGGAGACATGCAAACACGCTCCGGAATAAATATTATATATAATGTTCAAAACCCTTATCCTTTAGATTTTTTTCAATCGTTTGATATAATCTTGGCGCTACGCTAAGAACAACTCCAATATTGTCCTTTTCAGGAACTAATTCGCTTAAATGGTACACTGGTTTATTATGAAATATTTTATTTATTAAAGGCTGATCATCACTTAGTACAAATCCCTCAATTGGAACATTAAGCTTATTTACTAAGGCAATAATATTTGTTGCAAGATTTCCTGTTCCATAAATATATATTTTTTTATCTTTTGCCAATTCATTAATAATAAAATCATAACTATTAGATTCTTTAAACTCCAAATGTTTTTCTAATTGCAGTTCTAATAATTCTTTACTGTCAAATGAAACTTTGCCTTTTTTAAGTTTTACAATAAATTCTACACTATTTGTTTCTTTATAAATATCTTCAATAGATAAATCGATTAAATTTAAAGCGTTTAGTTGATATATAAGAATTTTAAATGAGGCTGGGGTAAGAATCCAAGAATGACAGTCTGTATATTCTTTTTCACTGTAATTCTCCATTGCATTTCTAAGCTTTATTATATCATGTTCATAAATCATATGTTCTTTTAGAAGATGTGCACTATTGGGCATATATGTCCCGCCAAAGTCTAAAGTAACGATATTTAAATTATGATCCACAAACGTTCCGAGGGAATGATTGAAATGCTCTCTATAAACATGATTATCTATGACAGTTCTTACAGATGTAATTTCTCTAAAATAGTCAAATGTGTATCTTTTATCTGGGATTGCTAAGCTAATTGTTCCATCCTTTTTCAATATTTTGGAACATTCCGACAAGAAGTCAATAATATCAACACAATGTTCAATTACATGAGAGGCAATGATATAATCATAATATTCCGTCTTGCCAATTAATTGAGAATATGGTTGTCCACTCCATACATAGTTTACTTCTTCTATTTTATTAACCTGGTCTTTTACATTTGGATCATCTTTATATTTGTTAATTAATCCCTCTCTGTCCAGATGGTCAATTGTTTCAATGTTATAACCGTTACTTTTGGGGCAAACCGGAGAAAAAGATGGACCTATTTCTAAGCCTATTCCATTTACATTAATATTCTGTAATATAAGCTCATTTCGTTTACTCATAATATCTCCCTTTATTAATATATATAATTATTTTTGTGTTGTAAATTAATATGCCTTATATCTTTTATAATTTTAGAAATTGAATGTTTTTCTTGAAATTATTTTCCCCTCAACTAAATCAAAAATATTAAAATCCTGATTACCATGATAAATTGAGTTAAACATTTTATGAATGTATGACTTAAATTGATAAAAATTTGTAAAGCGTATTTTAGAATCATTCCATGCATTTATATTTATAATCGATTGATACGGTGTATCTTTAAAATAAAAACCAATCTTATTCTTTATCTTGAGATTATCGAAGGCTTCAGCAATTAAATCATTTTCAATAATCATTAACACAATTACATCAGCTTTATTAAATCTAGCTAATCTTTTCTCCCACAATACTTTTCTTAGCTCAAATGATTCATCGTGTAATAAATTAATTTTAACATCATCCAGTTTTGCAATAGGTTCACCTACTGTATCTGGACCACTTAGCCATTCATCCCCATTAATAGTAGCTATCCTATTGTCATTTCCCATTTCAAATGGCTGCGATAAATAATATTCAAAATTACCTAATAATTTTATATAATCCTTCGAACTGATACGTACATCAATAAATGGGGATGTCAATTTTAATCCCAGAGTTTTATAAAGATATGCTCCATAACATGACTCTGCGACAATAGAAAATTTTCGCTCCTTAATCCTTATATATTGATTAAAGTCAAACATTGGAATTGCAAAAACATCAATGGGTATTAATACATCTTCTGATATCCCTAAACCAATTGCACTTTTTATAATCTCTTTGAAAAAAGAATTAGCAACAATAATATAATCATAATTAAATTTACTGATATCTTCTGGTAATATAACTGGTTTTCCATCTTGCTCGCTTTGATATCCTTTATCTTTTGAAATATATGCTAAAATATCAATATTCCCTTTATATTGTTCAAACCTAATTAGATTAACATGTTTCTCATAATACGAAGCATTTCCCCATATTAGAATATTTTTCATAACATTCGCCTTTCTGTGTTGGTTTCTATAGTTTGTATATCGGACTCAAACCACTTTTTCAATATCCCTAACTAATGTATAGGTATAATTTTTAAAGTATTTATTCCAAAATCCGTTTGCATTTGGGTTTGCGGTACCATGCTCTGAAGTATCATGGTGATTTATATAATTCTGTTCCTGAATTCCTATTTATTTTATTGAAATATAAATCTCCAATTCCTTCCATAGCAAATTGTTATTTTTATTTTCCAACATCTGCACTCATGCTAATATCATTATAAATTATAACAAATTATAAGTAAACATAGTGTGTAAGCTTTGACAGTCTACTTAAACAGAAAATGAAGTCCTAAATGTTACCTTGAAGACTGAATGAAAAACTAGAATAGGAAATCACTTTATTTGAAATAATAAAAAAGCAAAGAGTTGAAAGGAGGAAATTTTATGACAAATTTAAATCAAATGGAGTTACAAAACTTAAGACATTTAATAGGTTCTCATGGAACCATAGCTAATAAATTAGATGCTATGGCACAGCAATGTCAAGATCCTAATATTTGCCAAATGTTAAAAACCGATGCAGATGCAGCAAGACAAAGCAAACAAAAATTAATGACATTCTTACAGTAAGGAGGTAAATCTAATTATGAATGAAAAAGATATTATGAATGACTATTTATCTATGATGAAAGGAAGCTTGACCGGATATGCGGCAATCATTTCTGAAACCGATAATGTTCAGCTGCGTCAAACATTCCAGGATCTAAGAAATCAGGATGAACAACGCCAGTATAAAGTTTATCAAACAGCCAAACAAAAGGGTTATTATCAACCTGCTTCCCAAGTTTCAGAAAACGAAATAACCTCGATTAAAAATCAATTATCACAGGGATAATCCGGAAAAACACGCTTCGCAAGTTTCTCCAGTTATCGCGGGTGCGTTCGTATCTAACAAATCATAGTTTTGTTGATACTTCACTACTTTTGCGTAAACAAACGACAAGTGGTCGTATAAAAAAATTGCCTCAGTAGACTAGAGGCAATTTTTTATCTTGTTTTTTATTTCAAAATTCAGCAATTGACTTACCAAATTCTATTGCTGCTTTCAGACCTTCATCATCTGGATTCCATAAGTTCCTATATCCTTCACCCAAGACTTTGAACCCAGCACTTTCCATTAATTCATTTATTACCTTTACAGATTCCCCACTCCAACCATAACAACCAAATGCCGCAGCTTTTTTACCCTTAAACTTAAGTTCCTTAATAAGGTGAATAAATCCTGCCACCGAGTGCAATATGCTATTTGTTATTGTCGGTGAACCAATAACTACTGTTTTTGATTTAAATACTTCCGTAATCAGATCATTATCATCACTTTTTGCAAGATTGTGGATTTTAACAACTACGTCTGAGTCAACTAATGCGATTCCTTCCGCAATTTTTTCTGCCAGCAGTTTTGTACCATTCCACATAGTGTCATAGATAATGGTAATTTGATTCTCCTGATAGTCATTTGCCCATTGTATATATTTCTCAACAATCTGCATCGGATTGTCTCTCCAAATAACTCCGTGACTTGTGGCTATTATCTCAATGGGAAGATTTAATGCAATTACTTCATTCAGCTTCTTTCTAAGAATGGCACTGAAAGGAGTCAAAATATTAGCATAATATTTGATTGCCTCTGCAAACAGATCACATTGGTTCACTTGATCATTAAACAACTTTTCGGATGCCAAATGCTGTCCAAAGGCATCATTACTGAAAAGTATATTGTCTCCCGTCAGGTAGGTTGCCATACTATCCGGCCAATGCAGCATTGCCATTTCAACAAAAACCAGTTCTTTTCCATTTCCAATATCAATTTTATCTCCGGTCTTAACCACATTTAAGTTCCAGTCCTGATGGTATTGGCCTTTCAAGGACTTGACAGCGTTTGCAGTACAATAAATAGGCACATCCGGAATGTGTTTCATTAAAGCTGGAAGAGCACCACTGTGGTCAACTTCACCATGATTGATGATAATAAAATCTATTTTATTTAAGTCAATTTCCTTGGATAAGTTTTCAACAAACTCCTCTGCAAAAGGAGCCCAAACCGTATCAATCAGAACATTTTTTTGTTCCTGTATTAAATAAGAATTATATGCTGATCCTTTATGTGTTGAGTATTCATCACCATGAAATTTTTGAAGTTCCCAATCAACTTTACCCAGCCAGTACACATTGTTCTTAACCTGCTTTTTCATCATTAATATGTCCTTTCTTTAGTTATCAAAAATTTTATTTTCCTTTACCTATTATATCCATATATACTATTCTAAATCCAAAAACCGAAAGAAACAAGTAAGCTTTTACTAATACTTCACTTTAGCTCCGTATAAAAATAAATTTACACATATCTTTAATAGCATTATTAATTTGTATAGTATTTTGCCTGGGTCTGGAACATCTGTGCATAAAGAGAATTGTTCAATAACAAGTTACTGTGAGTGCCATATTCTGATATGGTTCCATCGTGAAAAACAGCTATCTTATCTGAAAATCTTGTACTGGACAACCTATGTGAGATGTATATCGCTGTTTTCCCATAGATCAATTGATTAAAGCTATTGAAAACCTCATATTCTGAGATTGGGTCGAGTGCGGCGGTAGGTTCATCCAATATAACAATAGGTGCATCCTTGTAAAGTGCTCTGGCAATGGCTATTTTCTGTGCCTGCCCGCCGGATAATTCCACTCCATCTTTATCAAATCCTTTATAGATTATGGTATTAATGTTATTTTCAAACTTATCTAAATCCTCGCTAAATCCTGCCTTCTCCAGATTAGAAATAATCCGGTTCTCCTCTGCAGCCTGATCCAGGGTGATGTTCTCCCGAATGGTATATGCCAGTAATTTAAAGTCCTGAAATACCACGGAGATATTTTTTCGATATTCCTCCGGAGTGTATTCTTTAATATCGATTCCACCGAGTAGAATTTGTCCTTCTGTAGGCTCATAGAGTTTGAATAGAAGCTTTATAAAAGTTGTCTTTCCAGCCCCATTCAGACCGACTATGGAAAGCTTCTGCGCAGGCGGAATGATAATAGACACATTCTTTAACGTATCGATATTGCTGCCAGGATAACGAAAGCTTACATTTTTAAACTCTATGGTGTAATCCGCCGTTTGTATCGGATCAGGTATTCCCTTGGTATCTCCTGTTGGTATCTCTTCAAATCGAACAAATAGTTCCAGATAGCTGCAAAGCTGATTGACCTCAATAAATGCGTTAATCAAGGACATCACTGAGGCTCCGAAACTTCCTGCTGCACTGGCATACATGGTTAAGCTTCCCAGACTGATTTTATTCTTAATCACTTGATAAGCCAAGTACCCATAAATAATAACTACCTGCAGCTGAATATTAACCTTACTGATACCCATATATTTTCCTATCAATGTATTCTGTTTGGAATAAATTCTATATAAATTATCCATATAATGCCACAATCTTTTCAGTAAAAAAGGAGCTGCCTGATATAGTCTGATATCCTTTCCATAGGTAAAGTCCGAGGTTAGTCTTAGAAAATAACTGAATGCCCTATTGTCTGTGATTGATTTCTGATTATCCTCATCCCTAAGTCTCTCAATCTTCTTAAAGATAGTAGAATTAAAAAACACTATCCCTAGAATTACTACCAAAATCAGCGGATTTAGTACTGTTAAGAGATACCCCAAACCAAACAATTTAATAATTTCACTAATGATAGTTGAAGAATTCTCAAAAGTTCTCCCAATTGCATTCTGATTATACAAAGAAAAAAATACATTTTCCTTTAGATCAAGAATTTCAGTATTTTCAATGTTCTCATAATCCATTTCAGCGCACTTCTTGCCCAGGTGTGCATCTAGTTTATTTGCAAAGTCCTCCGACGCTATTTCAATAATTTTTGATAGATATTGATTTATGACTTTTAGCAAAAAATTGCCAATGACCAACAGTAGTACATATAAAACAATGTAATTGAGTCTCTGTTTTCCCATCAGTTCATCAATAATAAACTTCGGAAGTATAATATTAAAGAACGGAGTAAACGACTTAAACATTGCATATATAAAATACTTTAAGATATAGAACCTGCAAAGCTTATGTACCATTTGAAAGAAATAAATTAGAATCCTTATCTTCTTAGGCATAGAGTTCCTCCTGATAATACTGTGACTGCACCTGGAACATCTCAGCGTAAAGCATTCCTTTCTGCATTAGCTCTTCATGAGTTCCATACTCCTTTAATTCTCCGTTTTCAATAAAAGCGATTTGGTCACAAAATCTGGTGCTGGACAGCCTATGTGAAATATAGATTGAGGTTTTATTTCCAATCAGTTCATCAAAACTTTTATACAATTTGTATTCTGCAAGGGCATCCAGCGCGGCAGTTGGCTCATCCATGACAATGATCTTCCCACCTTTATACAAAGCTCTGGCAAGCGCTAATTTCTGATTCTCCCCTCCGGATAATTCAATTCCATTTTTATCAAATATTTTATAGATACCTGTCAAAACCCCTTTATCCAAGGTAGATATTTTATCCGAAAGTCCAGCCAGATCAATTACCTTTCTTAATCTATCCTCTGAGCTCGTATCCTCTTCAAAGGTAATATTCTCCTTAATATTAAAGGCAAAAAGCTTGATATCCTGAAATACCGCAGTGATTAGTTCCGTATATTCTTTTCGATCCATGTCATTAATATCAATGCCGTTAATCAGTATCTTGCCTTCCGTGGGCTGATACAATCTGGTCAAAAGTTTCACCAGTGTTGTCTTACCTGCTCCATTAATACCAACAATTGCAAGTTTTTCTCCCGCCTTAATGGTAAGGGAAAAATTTTTAAAAATATAACGATTACTGCCGGGGTACTGAAAGCTTACTTTATCAAATTCAATCTCATAGGTTTCACTTTCTGGAACATTAATCGGGTGAGGGTTATTATAGGGTTCTTTCTTATTCAGGAAATCGCGAAAATCCTGTACATATAAAGATTGTGTATACACAATTGCTACATCTCCCATTGTTGTTTCAGTCCAGGTTATAAAAGTCTTAATAGCAGCAAGGTACATTACAAACTCACCAATCGTCATATTTGCAAATAGCATTTGATAAATGAGATAGCTATAAATGATAAGCTCTCTTAGTAACATAAGGATGGAATCCCAAATAGAATTCTTTAGCTTATTACTTTGGATGTCTGATGTAATCTTAAGTATCTCTCCACTGTATCTCTGCTTTTTTGATAATAAAAGCTTATCTAAGCGATAAGCCCGGATATCCTTACCATATTGAAAATCAGCCAGAATACGACTGGAATACCAAGACTTTCTCTGTACCGAAGAAAGGTCATCCTTTCTGGATCGCTCATAATTATTACTTCTAAGTATAAGCAAATAAGATAACAGCATTGTTAGCATCAAAAAGAGCAACAGCATCCAATTGAGACGAAATATAATTAAGGAAAAAGCAAAGAAACCAATAATGCTGCCTGGAAGACTAAGCATCTTTAAAATAATAAATCCAATACCACTTCGGGGATTTTGTATTACCTTTAGCGCTATGTCAATTTCATTGAGAGCTTGGGGATCCTCAGTATATTGATAATCCATTACCATTGTTTTTTTGCTTAGCATCTCAATAAAACGATATCTGACGGCATTCATTTTCATTTTAAAGTTGCCCTGCAGGAATTCTGTCATGAATTCAACAATGGAGGCTACTAAAAAGGTCAGAACCAGGATCAATAAAATTCTCTGTATCCTCTGCTCATTGGTCAATTCATCAATTAGGAATTTTGGAACGTAAATCCAAATAAAGGGCGACAAGCTATAGAATACAGAATACAATCCGATTGATACGAAAATGGACTTCTGCCACTGATATGTATAATGAAAAATAAACTTAAGATTGCTAAGTGCATCCGAACTCTTCTTCCTGCTAAATTTCATTTTCCCTCTCCCTTTATGAAATCGTGTTATGTTCTTCCAAATTACTACGATTATATAGAATTATTTTCCATTATACAATACAAATATTAGAATTAAAGAATTAATTATTTCTAATGTAATTAACTCTTTCTTCATCTGTGAATTGTGTGTGATTATTCTGTGAATTTCGTTAATTTACCATAAGTAATGCCGATATGGTACTTAGATGCCAAAACTTACATTAATAATGTCTGTTTAGAGCTTCATAGTTCTATATCATGGAGGAGATAGAATGGTAATATGCCGGACTTTTCTAATAAGTCCTATTGGATGATATACTAAAATAAATCAGAAAAGGAGTATTACAATGATTAGCTCAGTCAATTCCTATTCAAATAATTTGTATGTGCAGGCTGGCAAAAGCTTGTTGAACAAATTAGCAGAAACTGAAGCAAGTAAAAATTCATCTTCTTACAAAACGCTTTCCAATGAAGTTACCAAATCTTCTTTGTCTACCAACGGAAGTTCATTAACTTTAGAAGAACTCGTAGAAAGGATGCAGCAGACTCCGCCGAAGCCAATCTCCAATGTATCCGAAATCAATTCTGACACCTCCAGTATTGACGTAGACGGAGATGGGATGATGTCCACAGATGAATACGATACGTTAATGTCGCAACTGGGTATAGAAGATGCAGCCAGTGCAGAAGAGTTTTTCCAGCAGTATGATACAAATGCAGACGGAGAAATTACAGCTGCTGAAATGGAAGCAAGCTCACCTATGAAACCAATGCACCCGATTGGGCCTCCTCCGGAAGAAACACAAACCTCCTCCTCTTACCTTGATACCGATGGTGATGGAACTGTTTCAACAGAGGAATACCAGGCCGCGGTATCAGCTCTTGGTATTGAAAATACCGAAGCAGCAGATGCCTTATTTGCTAAGTATGATACAGATTCAGATGGTAATATTACATCTGAAGAAATTCTTGCTCAACAGAGCACTATTGTTAGTTCTACCGATAACACCGCAGCAATCAGTACCTCAGAAGAATTTAAAAGAGTTGCCTCTCGTATACTTGCTTCCTATGAAGCAAACTTTCAGTATGTTTTTGAACCAAGCACTTCATCTACT
>JASGEU010000153.1:0-37748 GCA_047606065.1 Mobilitalea sp. | reverse complement strand
TAGTAAGACCCCTTGAAGACGACAAGGTAGATAGGACAAAGGTGGAAGTGTGGTAACACATGGAGCTGATTGTTACTAATAGGTCGAGGGCTTGACCTAATATGGTTTGCAGTTAAATTGGATGAAATTTTCGTGTGTAGTATTTAGTCAATTATAAAACAGAAAAACTTATGTAGGTTTTCTGTTTTTTCTATTATCATAATAGAAGTATTCCTCGATAGCTCAATGGTAGAGCACACGGCTGTTAACCGTGGGGTTGTAGGTTCGAGCCCTACTCGGGGAGGTAACAAGAAACCCATAGAGTATTTTGCTCTATGGGTTTTTATATTCATGACAAGTGAAACAACTTATCGTTTTATCTTGTTTATACAAATGAAAGAAGACAAAATGGCTTGTACAAAAATGTATGAGTCTTTTTTTATTTTGTATTGACTCCATCGTTGCGTCGTACTTTATAATGATTATAGAAACTTATGGAGGTAAAATATGAGTGAACTTATGAAAATACGTGAAATGTCAATAAAATATGATATTTCTGCACGTGCATTAAAGTATTACGAGGATATGGAGTTAATATCCAGCACTCGAAGTGGGGATTATGCTTACAGAATGTATGACGAGGTTGCTGTAAAAAGGCTGGAGCAGATATTGATATTGCGGAAATTGAACATAAGCATAAAAGATATCCAGCGTATATTTGCAGCACCAGATTCTAATGTAGTACTGGAGGTTCTCGGGAATAAAGTCAACGGCATTGACGAAGAGGTATCACTTTTGCATGAGTTGAAGTTGATCGTTTTGGAATTTATCGAGCAAATCAAAAAAGCTAATTTTGCACAGGATGCAGATGTGAAGCTGCTTTACGAAAAAGCGCAGGAGATTGAAGGGCAGATTGTAAATGTTGATTATAACGGGAACCCAGCTAATGTGAATCGCTTTTTGGAAATAAGCGAAAGATTAGACAAGCAAATCCCGGATGTAATGATTGTAAGGATACCAAAATTTCTGGCAGTGGCAACGAGGTATCAAAATTTTGGTGAATTGTTCAATCAAGACAGTTTACTGTTTTGGATGGGCAGTCATGGAGATTTAGGTAAAAGTGTTATCTTTGATTGTGCTGATTTTTTATGCAGAAAAAATGACGAAGAATTTAGATGGATATATAGTGTGCATGAGGGTGTCAATGAAATTGATACTGCTCCGTATGAAGTCATCGAGTTTGAAGGCGGTTTGTATGCTTCCGCGGTATGCATTGACGGAGATGATGACAGCATTATGAAAGTAGAAAATAAAATCCTGAAATGGTTGGAGAAAACGAATTTTATACTTGATATAGATCGAGATATTATGGGGAACATGACCTACAATGACGATGAAATTAAAAAAGGTCTTGGCTATGAACAGCTGCAAAGATATGTACCTATAAAGCTAAAGGAAAAAAAGATAGGCTCGGAGGCATAATTTACTGAAATTAATTTTCAAATTGCAATTAATATAGTAAAAGCGAGCCAACAACGAATGCGTGTTGGCTCACAAATTTAATGTAACAGGTAATTGGTCATAGAAATTTATGTGTATCTCACAGTTACATAATCATAAGTTTGCTGATAGTTCAGGTCGAATTGTTCCGGTTTCCAATGCAAGAAGATAATCCGCCCATTTCGCTGCCCAATTGCGCAGATCACTGACTTCCAGAGGTGCGGGTATTTTTGATTCAGTGTGAGCTGCTATTTTTTCAGCTAAACGATTATAAACTTTAGCTTGCTCAGAAGCAGGTGCAGCTTCAATGGTAGTTCTGCCCTGCAGTTCACATTGCGTTACTGTTACTGAGCGAGGAATGTACTCCACTACCTGGGTATTTGTCTGACTTACAAAGTCATCAATAATTTCTTTGGCATAAGGAGCATTAATGGAGTTTGCAATAACACCACCCAGTAAAGCACCTCCGGAAGTAGAGTACTTTTTAATTCCTTTAAATAAGTTGTTGGCTGCATATACGGCCATGAAATCCGCGGAGGATACGGTAAAGACATGCTCTGCTATTCCTTCCCGAATCGGTACTGCAAAGCCGCCGCACACAACATCGCCGAGTACATCATAGATGACAAAATCAAGATCAAGCTCATCAAAGATACGCTGCTGTTTAAATAACTCAACAGCAGTGATAATTCCTCTGCCAGCGCAACCTACACCAGGAGCGGGTCCGCCCGCCTCCACGCAGTATACACCATGAAATCCCTTATAAATAACATCGTGAGCGTTTACGGTACTTTTTTCACGAAGAGTATCAAGAACTGTAGGGATATAAGTTCCACCACGCAGGGTATTGGTTGAGTCACTTTTCGGATCACACCCAAACTGCATAACCTTATAGCCCTGCTTTGCCAGTGCAGCAGTTAAATTGGAGGTAGTTGTAGATTTACCAATTCCGCCTTTACCGTAGATGGCAATTTGCTTTAATTTTTTAGCCATAGTCAGATATCCTCCGTTTTACTATAATTAGTCTTTCTATAATAATCAAACAATTTCTTTATCACAATATCGATATAATCAGTTATTTCAAATACGCTGATCTTATTAATCTCAAGAGCTTTTTTGGCAGTCACACCTATTCTTGCAACTACCACTGCGGCGCAGTCATTTAAGGCCATAACAGAGTAGTACATCGAATCCTCTGTATGTTCCCCGTTATTACACAAAGGAGTAACAGACCTTGTTTCTACTAACTTATAAGTGCCATCATCAAAGATATCTACAATTAAAAATGAGTCTGCTCTGCCAAAATGCTCATTTACAACTTTACCATCTGTACTCGCAACTGCAATTCGCCAATGATTCTTCATAGTTCACCTCGTATTCTAATATGTATCAATAACCTGTTGTCAAGAAAGGGATATACAACAGACAATAGCTGTATTTTATTAAATTTAATAATAAGAGACTGATCTAAGGCTCTGCTAAACGACATCCTGGTTTTTAATATAACTAAAAGGATCTTTCTCATACCATTCCTTTTTAAAGGGCAGCTTCGTATGAAGAGAAAGCCTTTTATTGAACTGAGAATTACGAAGTATTCTTCCAAGTCTTCTTGCCACTTCAAAAGTACCGGAATACCCAAGATAATTATAACTGGGGCCAAAAAGAGGAAGAATTGGTAAGCCATGTTTCGCTGAAATATTGTTACCTCCGGTATGCGTGACGAAGACATCAGGTTTTATGCGATTAATTAAATTAGCCTGCTCAAAGGGCTGATTGGTTGCTACATTAATTACTACATCATCAATATCCTCTAAGGCTTCAAAAATAGGCTCTATGAACTGATCAAAATGATATGCTTTAAAGCCAACAATTTTAAAGCCCAGATCTTGCAGAATTTCCGCTGTAGCAACAATACGAACTTCACCGCCGGAGAGAAAGGCACTTTTTCCTTTAAAGAGTTCTCGGTAAGGAACAAGGCTTTCTGTTAGAATTTCATTTTCTAAATCAATAAGTCTTTGTGCTTCTGCTTCAAGACCAAAGTAGCGTGCGATATTTAATAACCACCGGTCGGTATTCTTTCTACCAATTGGAATGGTATCAATCAGAAATGGAATGTCATAATTTTGCTTTAAATGTTCTACAAAGTAATCATCATGGGTACCGCAGATGCTGATATTTAAAGAGGTTTCCAGTGAGTAGGAGAAGTCCTCTGGTTTTGCATAACAGGGGATGAAGGTAACCGTAAGACCAATTGCATTTAATAATCTTTGAAGCTCCAGCTCATCAGCCCTGCTCATGGAGGATACATTTAATACATTAACATTACGGCTGATACGATATTGCTCTATCCTGTCCTCAAGCTCTGTTTCCACAAGACGCAACCTGTGATCCGGTTTTCTTATGTAATTCTTTAAGATGCCATGATAAACCGCATCGTAAGCAGTTGCCATTACCTTAGTTTTAAAACCTTCGCAGTGAATAGGCATAAGGATGGCAGCTGTCTGCTCTTGAAGTTCTGATAGAAGGCTGTCGATGTCATCACCAATTAAAGCAGGAACACAACCATTTGCAATAATAATAGTTTCTGGTCGAAACTCCTTATCTGCATATAAAATTGCCTCTCTTAATTTACGTTCTCCACCGCCAATAACATCTGATTCATCGAGATTTGTACTTAGCCATATAACACCTTCGGCACCTGAATCACGTAATTGCTTAAAGGACTTATTAACGCCTACACTACTGATACTGCAGGCACCGCAGCCAATTGGAGAATGCATGACGATGACAGCATTTCGAAGGGTACTTAGAATTGCTAAGCTTAAGGTGAACTGGCAGCCCTGCGTTTGTGAGAAACGCCTTCCAGCCAGATTGAGACAGCCATTGCTGGAAAAACATCCACCCTTAGCACAACCCTTTAATTCTCCACAGGTTCCGCCAAAAGCAATGTTAGCCTTTAAACGATCTTCTCTGGCAGGAGCTGATTTTGCTTTCAAATAATCCATTACATGCCTCCTATCTTCCGGCTACCAGTATACCCAGTAGATCCTCAACGAAACTTAGAGCTCCTGTGGTGCCTGAATATGCTCGGTTAAGAACAATCCGGTTAGTAACCGGATAACCTACAGTTAATAAAGGGAAGCCAAATTCATTGGCAATATCTCTTTCGAATACGCTGCCCACCACCACAGTTGGAGTAAAGGAATCATAATAACGATGGTTATGATTTCTTGGCCAAATTTGTGTGACATACTTTTTCACAGAGGAGGCATCAGTGTTAAATTTAACGCTGGGTCTTATGCCAGATTCATACTGCTCAAAACGAGACAGCAGCACATCCTTTTCCTGATCCTCCAGGAAATCAGTGATAACAGTTAATTCAGGCAGCCACCCAAGTTCATCCGCGAGAAAGCGAGAGATGGCTGGAGCATAATTGCTATCTCCTACAACAATTGCATAACGTTGTAAGTCAATATCATTATAAATGTCTGCAAGACGTTCTAAATAGTTATAATAAATTCTTTGTTCTTCCTCCCATACGGTTTCTGTAATAGACGCATCCAATTGAAGGGCATCTGAAACTGCCTGCAGAAATTGTTTTGTAGCGTCTGCACCGATAGGAAAGGCAGTACTTATATAAGGGATACCATGAACTTCCTCAAATACTTTAGCTGTTGCTATACCATACACGTCGGATACAACAATATTGAGGCTGGCATTTCCTGAATTAGAGATGTCTGCAAGAGATTCACCTTCTCCAAAAAAGGTATTTACGTTAAGTCCTAATTTTTGCAAAAGTCGTTTGATTTCACGGAGATTTCCCTCCCAGAAAGCATCCTGTGCAGGGACAATGCCCAGAACATTAACGGTATTTGACTTTTTATCCTGTTTCTTTATGTATTTTTTTATTAGTGCACTTAACACTAACTCATAACCGGTATAAGAATTACCTCGAAAGCTTGGGGTGTGGACGGCAATGACCGGTTTATCTTGGCTAGCAAATTCTGTGACAACGGAATCAATATCGTCACCGATCATTTCAACCATGCAACCGGTTAGGACAAGATAAATATCTCCCTCCATAAGCTCTAAAGTTGAGGTTATCTGCTCGCGTAACCGATCTTCACCGCCAAATACAATATCTCGTTCTATTACATTGCTGCTGGGAAGGGAAAGTCCTCCGCAGTAGCCGCCACCAAGATATCCGCCGCCAGGATTATTGGCATTGTGCAGATTATGACCGCAGCCAGCGGAAGCATGGAGAATTGGAATGGCACGAGGGATTGCACGAAGTGTTGCAAGTGCACCGCCGAGTGCACAGGTATACCTTGGTCTGTCAACAAATTTACTCATGTAAGTTCCTCCATAGGATTTAATAGTTTACACAGTTAATTGTGGAACATTTATGATGGAAATACTCAATCAGCCATGAGAAAAGGTCTGCTCCATTTCTTCATGCCCATATAACAAAGGTGACAGTTCCTTAACGCCGGGAATACCGCAGGCATCTGCTCTGCAATGCTGACAATGGCGAAAGACCGGAAGATAACCTTCTGCATCCGTGCGAGATTTGTTGATCTCATTGCAATTTGGAGCATTTAAATGAGACAAGTCATGCTGTGGAATTAGTGGAATAATATTAATGAGAGATGCCCCAAGAGACTTGGCAGTTTCAGCAATCTCTGCAATATGATTACCGTTTAATTCTGGTATTAAGACAATATTGATCTTAACTATTGCACCTAGAGCTGCTATCTTTTTGATACCTCTTTTTTGTGCTTCTATTAAAATATTCGCAGCTTCTAAACCAATATAGCGCTTTCCGTCTAAAATGATATGGGAGCAGATATTCTGCAGAATATCAGGCTTAACGGCATTTAATGTAACAGTTATCGTCTTTACACCAGCTTCCCATAGTTCATCAGCATATCGTTCTAATAAGAGACCGTTTGTACTAAGACAGTGAATCAAATTTGGATGTGCAGTGTGAACAAGACGAAAGGTTTCAATTGCATAAGGTGTGTCCAGGGTTTCACCTGGACCAGCAATTCCAATAACACTTATTTCGGGACACAATTTAAGTGCTCGATCCACCAGCGCAAGTGCATCGCATGGGTTAAGAAGGCGCGCCGTTACACCGGGGCGTTGTTCAGATTTATTAAATCTACGCTTACAAAAGCGGCACCCAATATTACAGGTTGGACTGACAGGAAGATGTAAACGTCCTTTGGTCATATGAGCCCCTGGGCTAAAGCAAGGATGTAAATTCAATATTTTTTCGAACTGTGGGTTTTCAAGTGGTTGATAGCATGCCATGGTATCCCTCCCATCTAAGGTTATTAGAAAAGTATGAATTGGTAATGTTAATTACTGACGTAATACATATTTAAGTTAGTCGGGGTTATGAAACAAGGGAGTTGATAAATAGCGTTCACCAGTGTCGGGCAGCAGAACTACTACGATTCTATCCTTATATTCCGGACGTTTTGCAATTTGTGTGGCGGCAAAGGCAGCAGCTCCGGAAGAGATACCTACAAGAAGACCTTCGGTTCTAGCAAGTTCCTGGGAGGTAGTATAAGCTTCGTTGTTTCTGACCTTATATATTTCATCAACAATATCTAAATTAAGAACAGCTGGTATAAACCCAGCACCAATTCCCTGTATTTGATGAGAGCCGGGAGCAGATCCAGATAAAACAGCAGAATCATAAGGTTCCACAGCTATGATTTTAATGTCAGGATTTTTAGCTTTTAATGCTTCGCCAACACCGGTAATTGTTCCTCCGGTACCAACCCCTGCAATAAATGCGGCAACTTCACCGTTAGTATCTCTCCAAATTTCTTCGGCAGTAGTTTCACGATGAATTTTTGGGTTGGCGGGGTTATTAAATTGCTGTGGAAGAAAAGAATTAGGGATCTGTGCTAATAATTCTTCTGCTTTTCGTATTGCACCTCGCATTCCATCCTTACCTGGAGTTAGAACTAATTCTGCACCTAATGCTTTTAATAAGTTTCTGCGTTCAATACTCATGGTTTCTGGCATGGTGAGAATTAATCGGTAACCCTTTGACGCTGCTACAAATGCTAAACCTATACCAGTATTTCCGCTGGTAGGTTCAATCAGAACGGTTTCCTTGTTAATTAACCCTCCATCTTCAGCATCTTGAATCATGGCATAGGCAATGCGGTCTTTTACACTACTCAAGGGATTAAAGTATTCAAGCTTTGCCACAAGTCTTCCTTTCACATAGTTGTTCTTATTATAGTCCGTTAGCTCAAGTAGTGGTGTGTTGCCAATTAGTTGCGTCAGTTTTGATGCGATACCTGCCATTTCAAGGCCTCCTTTATAAAACATATATAACATACATTATTAATATGGAATTATATGCTATTATATGCAGTTAAGTAAGAGATGTCAACAACTATTTACATATAATGTATATCTATTTACTATATTTTCGCGTTGCATTGCAATGAATCAACCAGCAAAAAAAGGTTGGATTAATAAATTAGCAAGAATTGCGGACTATAAGAGAGCAATTGTACAAATAATAAAAATTATTTAGAAAATACAAAATGTATCTTGACGAAAGAGCACTAGATTGCTATAATATAAAAGCTCTGTTAAATACGGCGACATAGCCAAGTGGTAAGGCTCCGGTCTGCAACACCGTCATCACCAGTTCAAATCTGGTTGTCGCCTTAAATAAAAAAAGATGTATCACACACAAGTGATACATCTTTTTTTATTTAAGATAAGTGAAACGACTCATCATTTCATCTTGTTTTTAGGATAATTCAAGATTTAATCAGTGAGCAAGATTTGGTTATTGTCCCTTGAGAAAGAGAACTCTAAATCTTTGTAATTTGAGGATTTAGAGATTTTTTAAGTTTATTAATTATATCTGTAAAGTCTTGGTATCACTTCTAAACGGATTATTTAATTTATGTTTAAAATTATATATAAGAGCATATTGATTTGACGTGCGAATCGTGATAATTTGGTTATAATAACCATATATGGTGATATTGATAACACAACATATGTTATCAGGACTAGTAACGGTGATATTTATCAGAAGGAGATTGTCATATGGAAAGGATTGCATTAATTACAGATTCGGCTTGCGATATAGACGACGAAACCATAAGAAAATATGGTATTCATGTTCTGCCCTTTAGAATTATTTACAAAGACCGTGAGTTCACTGACGGGGTTGATATCACGCCTCTGGAAGTTTATACGAATATGAAAACGGAAATTCCGAAGTCCTCTCAGCCATCGATGGAGGATATTGAGAAGTTGTATATGGAGTTGGAGAGGGAGCACTATACCCATGTTATTTCCATCAATATTTCAAGCGGAATCTCAGGAACAGTCAATGGGGTAGAACTAATCAGCAAACAATTTCCTTCCATAGAGACCTTCTTATATGATACGAAATCCACATCAGTATGCCAAGGTATCCTTGTTAAAAAGTGCGGTGAAATGATAGAGAAGGGAATGAGTTTTGAAAAGATCATTAAGGCTATTCCTGATATAAAAAAGAAGATTCACTTGTATTTTGTGTTTGGAACTCTGGAATATGCCATAAAGGGTGGAAGAATAGGCAAAATATCCGGTACCATTGGCGATGTCCTTAATATCAAACCCATTGTAAGCTTTGATGATGAATTTGGGCAATGTTACACCTGTGAAAAAGTCAGAGGTAGAATGAAGTCCATTAACCGTTTGATAGAATTTGGCGAGAAGTTTACCGCCAGGAGTAAGTGCGATGCATATGTCATCCACGGAAATGTAGAAGAGGAAGCACATAAAATGTGTGATAAGCTGCGCAGAAACCCCAACATTAAGAATGTATATTTAATCGGTCAAATTAGTGCCATTGTGGGAGTGTATTGCGGACCGGGAACTTTAGGTGTATGTTATTCTGAAGTATAGAAGGAATAGAAGTGAACACACTAATGCTTTCGTCCCAGTCTGATAAAATAATGTAAAAATACCTATAATATGCCATGTTAATAACACAAATATAAAATACTCTAACTTTGGATTACAGTGAGAAACTTTATTGTTACGCAGAGTTAGGGAGGCTAACATGAAAAGAAACAAAGAGAAATTATGTAAAGTGTTACACAAAATGGTTATTATTGTTGTGGTTCTGTGTTTTATAGGAGTACCACAGACGGTTCAGGCAGCAGCAAAATTAACGGCGCCAAAAACGGTAAAGACGGTAATTGCTTCCGGCAGCAGCATTAAAATTGGCTGGAGTAAGGTAACGGGAGCAAGTGGATATCAGATTTATCAGGCGACCTCTGCAAAAGGCACCTATAAATTGGTTAAGACGATTGCGGCAGGGAAGTACAGCTATATTAACGAAAAATTGACTCCGGGCAAGACTTACTATTATAAAGTACGTGCGTATAAAACCTCCGGAAAATCAAAAATTTATGGGTCATACTCCAAAGTCATCAGTGGAAAGATTACGCCCGCTGCAGTGGACAATTTTAAAGGAAAATTAACATCCTATGAGGGTGCGACCCTAACTTGGAGCACCGTGAAATATGTAAGTGGATACCGGGTATATATGGCTACTTCCAGTTCTGGTAAGTACGCTCTTGTGAAGCAAACAGAAAATAAATCCTATAAAGTGAGCGGTCTTGAACCGGGAAAAACCTATTACTTTAAGGTTCGTGGATATATGTTAAGCGGTGATAGTAAAGTATATGGAGGATTTTCTTCGGTAATCACAGTAAAACCGATATTACCGGTACCGGATTCCATAGCAGCAGCATCAGGATCAGCGGAAGGTACAATTGATATCAGTTGGGGCCAGTCCGAGGGATCGGATGGTTACGAGGTGTACCAATCTTCAAGTAAAAGTGGAACCTATGAGCTATTGACCACGGTGTCAGAATCCGGCTATACGGACACCGGATTAGACTTAGGAAGTACATATTATTATAAAATAAGAGCTTACCGGTTGGTGGATAAGACAAAGGTATATAGCCAGTATTCAACGATTGCAGGAGGATATGTTCCTGATCCTAATCTTACCTTAGTATCCTTGGATCAAAGTGATATTAGGATGGCAGTGGGAGGTACGGATCAACTAATTGCGACGATATCCCCCCAGAATGTGGTGAATCAAGAGCTAACGTGGATAAGTTCCAATGAAAATGTGGTTGTGGTGGATGACTTGGGTACTATATCAGCCATGGGTGAAGGAGCTGCAACCATTTCTGTTATTGTTAATGAAAGTGGTGAGCAGGCAGAATGTAACATCACTGTTGAGAAAGCATATATCAAGGGGATTGATGTATCGAAGTGGCAAGGGGTCATTGACTGGGACAAGGTGAAAAACGACGGAGTTGAATTTGCTATGATCCGTTCTTCTTATGGCAGCAGCAGTCTGGATCCGAAGTTTGAAGCCAACTATCAGGGAGCAAAGGACAGTGGTATTGCTGTGGGGGCTTACCATTACAGCCATGCTACTACCATTGAAATGGCAAAAATAGAAGTGGATTTTCTGATTAAGACATTGGAAGGAAAGCAATTTGAATATCCAATCTGTCTGGATCTGGAGGATAAGGCACAGTTAGACCTTGACAAGAAAACTCTGGCAAATATTGCACTTGTCTACTTTGATACTCTTACAGAAGCAGGATATTATCCTATGCTATACAGCAGTAAAAGCTGGTTTACAGGGAAGCTCTATGATGCAAGTCTGGATGTTTTCGATCGCTGGGTAGCCCAATGGTCTGATGTGCTGACGTATACCGGTGAGCTTGGAATGTGGCAGTATAGTGCCACAGGTTCAGTTAGTGGAATCTTGGGAGATGTTGATCTGGATATTTCCTTTATTGATTATAAAAGCAGGATAAGATGGCTGGGATTGAATGGATATTAATTCGATCAATAATTTTTCATAAATAAATTAATAAAAAATCAAAAACAGAACTATAGTTCAATCAACATAATTAGATTATTAATTTGGAGGCATTAAAATGAAAAAAAGATGCTTGATAATTTTAGCACTTATAATTGGAACACTGCTGACAGGATGCTCTCAGAAACAAGAAGATACCAATAAGAATCCTGAGGTTACCAATATACCTACACCTGTTGTCACTACCCTGCCAACGGTTACAGTGGTACCGGATAATACGCCTGCACAGTCAGCAGAAGGGGCAGAATTAACAGGAAATACTCCCCTTGGTGTAACCATATACCAAGGCATGGAAGAAGAGAATAGTCTGGAATATATCTATATTACATCCACAGAGGGATGGAAAGCAGAACGTAATGCGGAGGGTATGTTCAAAGAGAGCATAACTCTATATAAAACAGAAGATGGTGGGAAGAACTGGGATAAGCTTACCGGCACAGAGGATGAAAATACCACCATTCCACTGGAATCAAAGACAGGAATAATCTTTACTGACAGTAACGATGGCTGGATTACCACACAGGTTCCACGGGACGGATATATTGGTTTATTTCGGACCACAGACGGTGGAGTGACCTGGGAACAACAAGAGCTGACGATTCCGGCGGAGTATTCCACAAGCCAGTTTACCACCTATCCACCTGTATTCTTTACCGCTCGTGATGGATTATTATTATCCTATGCATTTGATGATGAGCCAAAGCAACTGGTGTATGTTACCCATGATGGAGGAGATACCTGGACTCAGACAGATGGGAAGGATGATAGTACCTTCCAGTGGAGTTATACCGAGAAGGAAGATATAGGCCAGGCAAGTGGATGGACAATCACTTATGAGAATAAGACCTGGATCACATTGGATGCACTGATTTGGAAGAATAGCAGCGCTAATTAATGAAAGAAATCTGGGAATCAGAGGATAACCTGTTCAAATCTGGTTGCTGCCCTTAATTAGAACAAACTACCATACTGTAAAAAATTAATGAATGTATTAGAAGTAACCTTTCGGGATATTATGGAGGAGATTTATTTCAAATCTAGATTTCTTCTCTCTTTACGAAGTCCTCAAAACCTTAGAAAATAAGGCTTTGAGGCTTTTTTTATATATTGAATTATTGTATGCAAGTGCATGCTACTTACGGATTAAATAGAATGACTTTTCCCAATGTAATTCTTATATGGGAAAATTTGTTGACATTCTTATGGGTATTAGTATATTATATATTAAAGTAATATATATCAGAATAATATATTATGCTAATATATATGAAGGACTATTGCAAAATTTAAAGTGTAGATAACTCTCCAAGTCCAATTACCCTACAATTTTGCAACAGCCACGGTATGAATAAATAAAAACAGAATACAGGAAAAGAGCAAAGGAGTTTTTTATGATAAAAGCAAGCAATACCTTTTATATAATACTTGGTACTTTAAGCTTAGGTACTAAATCCGGTTATGACATCAAAAAAAGAATCGAAAGATCTACGGGAGAATTCTTTAGCATTAATTATGGTCAAATTTATCCTATGTTAAAAATCATGGTCGAAGAGGGATATGCTGTTTTGCTTCCCGATGAAAATAACTCCAAGCATGACCGCAAAGTATATGAAATTACAAAGAAAGGAGAGGAAGAATTTCTGGAATGGCTGTCGCTGCCGGTTAACTACAGCAATCCAAAGGGAAATGAATTACTGGTTAAGCTGTTTTTTGGAAGATTTTTGCCAGTGGAGGAAAATATCCGCAGGCTTAAGGAATTCAAAAATGTATTAACAGGTTATTTACATAATACGAATCTGACTGAAGAAGATGTAGAAGTACGGATGTCAGACGATCCTCAATATGACTATTCAATGATTGCGGTAAGGCATGGGCAGATGATGATACAGATGAAAATTGACTGGTGCAATGAATGTCTGGAAAGGTTAAATAAGAAGCTTGGATCATAAGCAATAAATGAAAAAAGATGGAACGTTCCTAAGGAGAGGGTGAAATGGTAAAGCTTAAAAGGATACTGGCGATTACATTGATATTGTTACTTGCAGGTTCCTGCAGCAAAAAGGTGGCTGCACCTGCCAGTATGGAGGAAGGTAAAATTGTGCTTTCTAACTGTACCATAATAGATGGTACCGGGGCTGAATCTGTAGAGGGCAAAAGAATCTTCATAAAAGACGGAATTATTGAAAAAATTGTTACGGAAGAGAAATCGGATATTCCGGATGGCTATCAGCAGATTGACTTAGGAGGAGCTGTAGTATTACCTGGCTTTATCAACACCCATGTACATTGTATGTTTTCAGAGGAAGCCCTTAAAACTTGGCTTCTCCATGGAGTTACTACAGTACGGGAAATGGCAGCCAGGGATGGAACGGATTTTATCGGTGACAGAGACCGTCTGAACCAAAATAATGGGATTGCAAGAATTGTTACCTCCACACCGCCTTTAACTGCACCGGGAGGATATATACCGCCTCTTGGAGTAGCAGTTGCTTCCAAGGAAGAGGCAGCCAAAAAGACGCAGGAATGTCTGGATATGAATCCGGATGTTATTAAAATTGCAGTTGAAGATGACCTGCAGGGAAAGACCTGGAATATGTTAACTGAAGAAGAGATTAAGAGTATCACAGATACTGCTCATGCGGGAGGAAAACGGGTGGCTGCTCATATATCACATGCAAGAAATCTGCCTTTGGCTATTGAGGGCGGTGTGGATGAGCTGTCCCATATGGTAGTGGAACCTGTAAGTCAGGATATCGTAGACGAAATCGTTAAAAAAGGCATTTACTGGATACCCACACTGGAACTGTGGAAAGGAATCAGCAGCCGCTATGGAGGGGATTGGGAGAAGAATGCCATATCTAATTTGTCCCTGTTTTACAAAGAGGGAGGACTTATTGCCCTTGGCACCGACTATAACGGGTTTAACATGGAATTTGATGGAGGTATGCCGATAACAGAGATCGAATTAATGAAAGAGGCAGGAATGTCCAATATGGATATTATTATAGCAGCAACCAAGAATGCATCCGTAGTATGCGGAATGGAAACACAGATCGGTACCCTGGAGGCGGGCAAGATTGCGGATATAATTGTGGTGAAGGAGGACCCATTAAAAGATCTTAAGGCCTTGGAATCTGTATATATGATTATACATAATGGCAGCATTGCTGTAACCTATGATGAAAGAACTGATACATCAGTGGAGAATATCATACAAGATTAATCTTGTTGCATCCTTTCATAAAAATCTCTAAACCTAAATACTTTCTAGGTTTAGAGATTTTTGATTAGTAATAAGTGGACGATTAGTCATTTCATCTTGTTACTAACATAAGATTGCAAGTACGAGCAAGGTATTTATATAATTGATAGTGATAACTTTCAAAAGATTTAAAATTTAACTTATAATATATGAAGTCAAGAAGATCTCTGAAATAATTGATATAATTATTATGTTGCCGGCAGCAACTTGATACGATTGGAAGGTGAATGTATATGAATAGCGACATGTTGAAAAAAGTATTAGCCTATATAGAGGAACACATATATGAAAAAATAAGTTTATGTGTTTTAGCTGAGTTAGTAGGTTATAGTCCGTTCCATTTTAGCAAACTATTTTCTGACTCAATGGGAATGCCAGTTACAGGCTATATTCGAATTCGCAAATTACAATACGCCATTGTTTCATTGCTGGAAGGACGTAAAGTTCTCGATGTCGCAATATTATATGCATTTGACTCACACGAAGGGTTTACACGTGCCTTTACACAACTTTTTGGTTCAACACCAAGTACTGTTAGGAAGCATCTCACTTCATACACGGTTCCAAGGTATGTTGTACCAGAAAATATTAACAGGAGGTCGAATATGGAAGTAATAAGCTCGTTACAACACAATATGCACCAACTTATTTTTGAATTTCTTGAACAATCCTTTGAAGAGGCTAAGGCTGGTTTCTGTACGAACATAGAAATTGTGCTTTTGTCAGACTCTAAGATTAAAATTACTGATAATGGAAGGGGGTTACCCTTATCAGAAGATTTACATGCAAGTAAAACTGTACTGGATAAAATATTAGCTGGAAGCCCAATAACTAATGCAGAATACAGCCAAATGGGTGACCTTATACAAGCAGGCCTACAGACCGTAAATTCCTTATGCGAGGCTCTGCAAATCACAGTAAAAAGGGAAGGAAAAACTTTTCGACAAGATTATATTCGTGGCATTGCTCAACACGAAGTTTATATTAGAAGATTAGAAGAACCTTCGGGTACAGAAATCATTCTGAAGCCTGATACTTCAATATTTGGGAAGGAAGATTTTTCATTAGAGCTTCTGAACGAATGGGTAAACCATAAGCTAAGCGATATTAATAACATTGAAGTAGATGTGAAGATTGTTAATGGATGACAAGTGGTATAAGGATGCTTGATAAATAGTTCAAATATGCTTGTGGCCACTGTCAAAAAAGTCCTCTAAACCTTAAAATAAGGCTTAGAGGATTTTATTAATTTCCGTACTGCTCATACACATAAGGAAGAATTGCCCATGTTACATCGTCGGCTATAATGGTATTCGTATGGATTTCAGGTTTAAGTCCTTGATATAAATGGTGTGACTTAGTGCAAGGATTTTTATTGCAATTCTGGCATTTATCAACGTCGTTTTCCGCTGCGCATTTCAATGAATCACAGTTAAAATCTTTATCTAAGCCACCTGCATGACAGCCATCACACAGCTTCATATCATCACCCCAATACCCTCCATCGCTTATACCCCCAGCATATACGCGTATCAGCCGTTTTTTTAGTTCCGCCCGGAGCTCCTTGCTGATTGTTCCGCCGTTATAATGCACACACAAATCGCAACGCTGGCCGCAACTGGCATAGACTGCCTGCTCTTTCGGAAACGGTTTTCGATTAGGCTTTTTCTTAATCAAGACAAGCTGCTTGATAGCTTCAAGTGTATGTAAATCGGCAACAGAAATATACATCCATTTACCATCATGATATGTTTTGCTGTTATCATAAACTTCCTGTATCTTCTGCGAAAATTCATTGCGCCGTGCCTCAAATATTTCACGTTCTGCTTTTCCAAAAATAACGAGAAACTCATAGCGGTCTTCACGTATATAGATAGTCAGTACCGTTTTCCCGCCTTTGCGTAATTTCAATTCATCTTTACCATTGCCTATTTCATCCAAAGAATACTTTCCACGCATAAAGCGCATGGTTTCCTCGCTGACCTTTTGCAGTTCTGTTTTTTCGTTCATTTTGCAACCCCCTATCAGCCCATTGAGGGCGTCCATCACCAACCGAATCTGAAAAGGGTTGGCGTATTTTACATTATTTTTTTTGGCAGGCAGGGCATATAAAAGTAGATGTGCTGCCTGTTTTTATTGAAACGATTGTTTCGCCGCAGACCGGACAGGGTTGGTTTTCTTTATACCCGATAGCGAAATAATCCATTGTGAAACCTCCTTTTTGCCCAAAGAAATCACTTTCGAAAGCAAAGGAACCCTTTTCCCGTGAAAGGTTCAAAAATTCTGTTATGCTGTTATAAAGAAGACTGATTTCATCCAAGTTCATGTCCGATATTTTCTTTTGGGGATGGAGACGAGCCTTGAATAAAATGTCATGCATATACATATTTCCGATGCCGCCGACATTCTTTTGATTCATTAAAAAAGCTTTGACCTGCTTCTTTTTTCCTTTCAGGAGAGATGAAAAATAATCAAGTGTAAATTTTTCATCAAAGGGGTCAATCGCAATATCTTTTGTGTTGGGCTCTGATACAAGTTCACCATCCGAGACGAGTAAGAATTTGCCGAACCACCAAAAGCGGGCGGTATAACCACTGCCGTCACTAAAAAGAACCTTTACTTGATATTTGTCAGACTGGTCTTTTTCATTATCGAAGAACAAAATGTCCGCACCCATACCAAGAGAAAGGAGGATATTTTCACCATTAGAGAGAGTAGTGATAATCCATTTCCCCTTATTTCGGATATCGTTAATTCTTGCACCAGTGATCCGCCTTTGAAACTCATCGGTTGGGATGTTGGCGCATTTTTCTTGCAGCAGAATGAGAGTTTGCAGGGTCTTTCCGAGCAGGGTATCTCTCATTTGTTCTGTGAGTTTAGCAATTTCAGGTAGTTCAGCCATTTTCTTTTTTCCTTTCGTTTTTTATTTGTATTGGAATAAATAAATCTTCATATTTTTGATGGCAACATGGGAGTTTCCTCTGTTTATAATATGTGGTAAGAGTTTCAGCATCTGTTATTTTGGAATAAATGATGCATTCTGGTCTTTTGGAAAACGAAGATGCCAGAAAACCCCGAATTTATCAATCACTTCGCAAATAATATCCTTTCCTTCAACTTGTATCTCTGTGTATTTCTTTGCATCCTTTGATAAGAGTTCAAAAGTCCTGCGCAAGTCTTCTTCACTATGATAGTATACACAAAATAACATTGCCGGACACACACCAGAAGAATATAGTTCAATGAATCCATCAGGCAGATGCTTGTTCTCGCTGACACTTAAAAAGAGTTCCCCATTTCGCACAAGTGCCTGATGTACGATGAAACCTTCATCATCTAACCAAGGTTCACCCTCTTCTTCAAGCCGAAATGCTTCTTTATACAACTTGACTGCTTCTACACCTTCGTTTACATATACATGATTACCGATTTTACTGGTGTAATTCTCCATGCTCATACCCCCATTTTTCAAATTCTCAAAGTTATATTCCCTAGGATATAATTTTAAACATTATTTAATTTTAAGTTTATGTCGGCTCCTCTCCATTTTTTATTCGTATTGGAATAAATATATCTTGTTGGTATCGGTTCAGCCTATTAGCAATATCCCACGGCAGGATTTCTTCAATCATTTCATTGCGCTGTAATTTTCCGTCACTGCCTATATCAAGTTCATAATTCTCGCTTTTATTGATCCAATCTCTCAGAAGAATAAAAGTATCGTCCATTACTTCTACGAAAGAGCTGGCAATTGCATACAAACCACCCGGAAGGGTTTCA
Source organism: Mobilitalea sp. (assembly GCA_047606065.1). GTDB lineage: Bacteria > Bacillota > Clostridia > Lachnospirales > Lachnospiraceae > Mobilitalea. The sequence continues at coordinate 19,278 of JASGEU010000153.1, read as the reverse complement.
TCCGCATATATTGTCTTGTTTTCAAAATCCTTCGGAATTGTCATAAGCATAATCCATTCGTCGCTATTTTCTTTGCGGTAAAAGCAATTCCGCAGTCCGGGACAGGGGATAAATCCATATTCTGCAAATATATTTTGCATTTTATCTCCATCCAGATTCTCTGCTTGTCCTGTTTTTAAGCGGGAAGTCAGTATACGCATGGGCGGTAATCGGACAATACGAACATCGTGCAGCCCTAATGCTTCGCGGCTGATTTCCGACAGCATTTCAAAAGTAACCGATTCATTTTTTTCCACTGAGGCAAGTCTTTTTTCGGTTTCCTCATATAATAAAGTTACGGCGGATATTTTTTTGATACCGCTCATCAGCATCTTGTGAAGAAAGTCATCAACAAGCCGTCTTAATTCAGACAATGCGGATATTTCCGCATCAAGCGATTCGAGCTTGTCCACAAACGCTTGAATCAATGCTGCCGTGCTTTCACTTTTGAATATAACGACCAAATCCTTAACCGGGATTTGTAATTTACGTAAAATAATAATCTGTTTTAACCGATCAAGTGCTTGGGTATCATAATAACGTTGGGATTTATTATCCGGGTGGCTACTCCATAAAAGCCCCATTTCCTCATAATATCTTAGTGTTCTACTTGATATACCGAAATTGTCTACAACTTCGTTTATTCTTATCAACTCCAATAACATCACCTCTTCCACTATTATACAAGTTGACGTAAGGTCAATGTCAATAGAATATTTTGAAAATATTTCTAACGCATAATAACAGTTAATTACGACTATAATAGGAGGACACTTTATTATGATTTTGAGATACCGGCTTATGTCTGTAAGGATTTATATTTAGATATTAATGAGATCTGAATTTTACTGCTTTGGAGAATTATCTTGTTTAATATAATAAATAGCAGCGATGACTATGAAATCGATGCAGCAAATGAATAATAACTATAAAAAACTACTCGAAAGTTATTCAAAATTCCGGATAGTTTTTATTTTGCTCTCAATTCAGTGGCATCGCTATATTTACACGATGTTTATTTTTATTTTCACCATAATAATATTGAAAAAATATCGTTATGTATTTGAAAGGGGAAATTATCTATGGCAAATCACGACTCACAAGCAGTAATACAAGGCATATCTACCGGTGCGTCTCAAGAAATGCAAATAATGAAAGAAACTACATCAGGTTTACTCAATTTTCTTTCCTATTTTATTACAAAAGATAGAGATCTAGCTCTCAAAAAAGAAGAATCATTTCTAAAAACACTTGAAAAGACTGGTGATGTAGAAAACACATTAAGAAATACTCCCTGTGTCACCGTTCCTTATTTGAACCGCAATGCTTTTGAAAAAGAAATGGCAGAAGCAGGTTTGAAATTTGTAAGAAACTCCGACATTGATATGGGAGAAATAGAACAGCAGATGTATATCATAGACTCAAAGGATAAAATCCCAACCTTTGAACTTGTAAAAAAATATAGCTATTTGCAGCCACGTCATATCATCACAAACGAAGAACAGGAGAAAGAGTATTTCCAAGGATGTCCTATCACTGATGTAAAAGGATTTGACAAGCTCTCAGTAGACAGAGCTTTAAGACTTCTGGATGATAAAGGGGTTTTGGTAAGCGTTTCATTTGACCGATCCTCGAACGATTACACCTTAAGAGTTCCAAGAGACCAAGAAAAAATGCTTCTTGAAACTATTAAAGAAATCGAGGTGTTTAAAGGTGAGCCAGATAGTAAATGGATCGAAGCAACCGCAGCATACAGGAGTATTATGAATAATTATATTCATAACGCTGGAGATTTCACTTCGGATAATCCATGTGTAATATTTGACTCCGAGAAACCAAATCATAAGCTAGTCGTTAGCAGGGAAGGTTATGAAGAGCGTTACGTAACCCAAAATGAAAACAATGAGCTTGAAGAACAGTTTGTGTACAGGAACTCATTAAACAACGCGATCACCAAAAAGCGTTACGAAGAATTATTAAGCAGTAATAATCCGGAAGACCGACAAAAGGCGGCTGACTTTAAACCAAGTTATATGAAGATGACAGAAAACCGAGAAGAATTTGATCTGGAACTTGCAAAAATCGCTGACCGTATGGGTACCGTTGCTGTTATAGACCAAAAAGAGTTCGTTCGGTTAGCCGAAGAACAAAAGATGGCACCTGGCCTTGTTACCCAGCAGTCTCTTGAATCGGAGCTTATCCTTGCACAAGAAGGTGACCGGTTAAAGGCATATGCGGTAACACGAGACGAAAGAGGATCAATTATCATAGAGATTAATGCAAGCATTGAGCAGGGTGAAACCGATGTTAACAAAGATAGACTCGATAGAGCTGTGAAATCGACAGAAAGTGAAAAGATCCTTGACATCGAGGAGATTGGTATCAACAAACAGGATCAACAAAAGAGGATACCCCAGGAAAATAATAAGCGTATAGAAACGAACCTTATCATTCAGTCAAGTGGTTTTGCAGAAGGCGTTCAGAAGAGAGAAGGACAAGCTCAGGCCATTGAACTTCGTTCCAGAGAAAGAAACCATGACGATAGGGATCTTAATAACAGCGGATCTATCCAAGATGAAGTTCAGAAAGCAGAGCAGAAAAATAATCCTGAGAAAGCCTTTGATTTCTCTGATGAAGGATTACTCGAGACAAAAGAAGACAGTGACCGTGAAGAACAAGGATTCTTTGATGAAGATTAATAAAATAGCGGCAAAAAAGAGCGGTTCAAAAACCGCTCTTTCTACATATTGGTAAGCCCTGTCTTAAATGGGCATAACAGGAGAAAGTGATGGTAAATACTCATCCTGTAAGAAATGAGGTTATTATTTCAATAAGGAAAGTTCCATGGAGAAATAAAGCTATATAATTTCTCACTCCATACATGCACAAGTCGATTAGACATAATGCAGTGAAGAATGTTATAATTTAGACTGTGCATAATACATATACGGTTCCTAAAAAAATACACCCCGTATTACTACTGGGTGTATTAATATGCTGTTGTTTTATATTATGTCCATTAATTCAACAGTGGTGCTGTCCTTATTGATTAAGTGGAATTATGTTGAATGCGAGTCGTGTAGAGAAGCTATTCCTCAGGAATACTACCATTTAAAATACATTGTTAATGTAGCCCATATAAACCTTAGAAATGGATGAGGAGGTAATTGGTTACCATCACCCACGGCCCAACCGTGTAAAAATGGATATAAAGGAAGAAGCACCAGCGTCGTTACAATTCCCATCACAAGTAAAACTGGAGACAATATAATTATTAAATATATTCTCTTTGACTTATTCTTCATAAAAATGAACTCCTTTCTGTTTTTTTTGTGAGAGCAACGTTCTTATAAATAAGACCATCTGTTACCTCTCTGATTATTTTAAGTTGTTCAAGAAACCGAAGCTTATTATTTTCTTTGATAAGCTCAACTTTAACAATTACTCAAACCTTCCAGAATGGTTAAAGATCAATCTCAAAATACTGTGTTCCATCCAGCGAGACAGATCATATTAGACTATGATTTATTTAAGAGCATAATTTATTCTTCTATCATATACAACTGATACTTTATCACATGTTTCTATTGTAATTATTATACTACAGATTAATACCAATATAATACATTTTTTTCTAAATTTAGATATTTCAATTTATGTAATCAATAAAATATATACATTTATAACCGACTGCTGTATTTTGTTTACAAATATTATGTACAAACTAATCAGATTGAAGTTGCTTTATTCGAAATCTTGTATGTGGACTTTACAGATTAAATAAGTCTTGGATCAAGACAGATTTTCATGTTCGGCTAATTAATAACATCAAAAACACACCTATTGGAGAGAAATCTTTGATAGGTTTTTTAGAAAACTAAGTTTAATTGCTGTAAATATGGAAATTAATTACAAAAATGCAAATAGTTATGCTATAATTACTTGAGGTATACATTATAAAAACAGGGGGTTTCACATATTGCATTATTGAGGAATATAGTTCATAATATTATTTGGTATCAAATTATGTGAGAAAATAGTAATATGTATTGGAAATAATAGAAAGGGGACAGTTATGATATTAACAAAATCGCAAATAGATAATATTACAAGAAATATAATTATAGATTATATTAAAAGTAAAAAAATTGTTAATACAAGCTATGAAGATATTGTCAAGCGTATTCCAAACGAATATTTAGAGGACCCAACTATCAAAGATGAAATTAATGCAAACCCATATGCAGAAGATAACTTAGTTGACTTAATAATGGTAACAGCTTGCAGGAATTTTATTAAAGATGTCGAAGGAATCAAAGGAAAACATTGTATAAATAAAGACTTTACAATTGATTTTAGAAAAAAGGTAGAAGTCTGTATTAAAGAGGCAGGTAACGTAATCGTAAATACAAATGTAAATTATAAAAATAACAAAGGAATAAGCGAGCAATAACTGAATCTTGGGTTACAAAAAGCCTGACAACAATAAAACCCCCCTTTTTCTCACAGAACGAATAGTTTCCACATAAATAATAAGGTAGAAGACATAAAGAGTATATGGTAGCCTTTTCATAGGTATCGTATATGAAAACAGATATAAAACAGATATAAAAAAAACAGGTATTACCAATGAAAAATATAGAACAAGGATTATTATCAAAGTAATTTACTTCAAAAAACGAAATCCCAATTATGGTTGCTTTGATTTTGGATAGGAGTTGCTGTTACAGTATTGACACTGCATATTATCATAAATTTAAGGGCGTGTTTCAAAACTAACATTTTCAGTTAGGATGCAATATGTCTTTTTTTTGCTTGAAAGTAAGATATGCAAGGTTAAAGGCTCTGATTTTCATTTTTAATGTGTAGTTGCTTTTAGAATGCCCAATTGTTCTACGACCTATAAAAACTGATTAATTTTAAAATGAATGCCTAATTCGTTTGAACGTATTTCTAACGTTTATCTATAAATGTTCTTGAAAGCTCTTTTTCTTCCACCGCTCATAGCTCTGAGGCTTGATGAAGGGGTTCCTACCTTTTCTCTCAAGATTGAGATAGTGATACACTTCCTATTATTATCTTCACATTATAGCCAGGCTCTAACTTGATATATATTTAAGCAGGCTAACAGTATCCGTCGTTTAATAAAAATACATTGGAATTACCCTGGTGAATTATGCTGAGAAGCTTAAATAATATGTAAACCACATAATACCTTTATAAAGTCCAAAGGACATTAAACATATGGAGGTAAAAATAATGAATAAACGAATAGGTTATGGTAGGTACACTTCAGACAACGATTCTTCCACCCAACGGGATGTGATGTTAATGTTTGAGGATATGGAAGGGTGTGAAGTAATTGACAAGGTCAACATACTTGCAGCATTCATCGTGGAGGAGGTACACAAACTCCTTGAGCATTCTGGACTTGATATGCAAGCTGGGTTTGAAAAATTGATAAGTTGCCGCATTTACTTCACTTTCATCATGAGTAAGTCGATTGTGTTGATTTCTTCTATCACGGAAGTCTTATTAGTAAAGGTTACTCGAGCTTACATTAGCATCTATCTTGACATACCCTATTCAATAGGGTATAATCTTATGTGAAGAAGGTAAACGTATGAAAAAAACTTTTATTCAAACAAAAGGATTTTCACGTAACTGGGACGAACTTGGCTTCACAGATAAGGACCTTCATCGTTTGAAAAATGAGATTTTGAAGAATCCGGAAGCCGGAGCTATCATGAAAGGAACCGGCGGACTTAGAAAAATGAGATTTGCATATGAAGGTCGAGGGAAGAGTGGAAGTGTCAGAGTTTGTTATGTAGATTTTGAAGTGAAAAAGACGATATATCTGATTACTGTGTTTGTCAAGGCAGATCAGGAAAATCTGACCAACTCTGAAAAAAACAATATTAAGACTATGATATCAAACCTGAAAAAGGAGCTAAGTAAAGGAGAGTGATTAACGATGGGAAAAATGTATTATAGTATTATTCAAGGCTTGCAGGAAGCAATAGATGATGCCAGCAATAAGGTAAGTCTAAAGAAAAATACTATTGAAATTGAGCCGTTAAAAGAGTTCAACGCACAAATGATAAAAGACATCAGGCAGGAACTCGGAATGTCCCAAAAGTTTTTCGCAGGTTACTTAGGTGTATCAATAAAAACCGTTGAAGCATGGGAAGCAGGTATTAATAAGCCAAGTGGAGTAGCCTGTAGATTATTAACCATTCTTGAAGCAGATCCGTCTATTCCAGACAGATTTAGGTTTATAAAACCAGTATCGAAAAAAAATTAGTTAGCAATCATAAATACTAAAAACCCATGCTTAAAAAGCATGGGTTTTTTATTTTGTACGCTCTGCTGATTACGATTAGTATACCACCCCTTGTAAATAGACCTGATTTTAAATGACATGATAGGAAAAAAAACATTAAACATAATAAGAATATCTGGTAGTTGATTTATTAATTAGGCGCTACTTAAATAGGTGGTATTTTTTTGCTTAAAAACCACTCGATATATCTATTTTTCACTATTTATTCCCCTTTTAATATAAATATAATACAAGGGCCAAAATTACAATGGTCCTTGTATTGTATTGGCCGTTGTAATGTAAGGAGATAAGAGAAAGGTTAATAGAGTAATAAATAAGGTAGACACAATAAAGGTATAACATATTAAAGTACATAAGCAATTAATAATATAAACACAAGAATAATAAAAGGGTTTTACAGCCTTTTATTTAATAAATATAATTCTCAATTCTTTATATCATCAGACAAAATTGTAATGCTGCATAAATATGCATTTAAGCTCAATTTTTCTACGTCTAATAAGCTTCACTTTTCAGCTTTATCAGTTCCATTTTTCCGCTTTAATAGAGCAATAAGCAGTTGGGGAGGAAGAATAGGAATACTTTATATTCTATCAACTGATAAAAAGAATTAGTCCCTACTGGTAAAAACTTGGTCCGCTCCCCACAAGTCTTCCGCCGTCGCCTGACTTTTCTGATGACAGCTCAGTCACAAAATTATGAAACATAATAGACATATATTTATATTGATTCCATAATGTAAGCCTGATACAACGATACAGTTGAGTACATCGAGAGAATAATTGGAGCAGAAGAGATTAACAACATAATGTGTTGGAGGCTGGCAAGAAAAGAGACAACCGCGGTACAGAAAAGACGATTTAAATACAGACCAAGATAATACAGACTGATAAAAAAACGATATCCCATAATACAATAATTCAGGTAAACACATAAGGAGATGAGTGAGATTAATGAATAAAAATAGTATCAAAAAAAAATATAAAGATACATGCAAACGTCTGATTACAGTGGATCCAAATAAATGTACGAAGATATCTATGGAAATGGGATTTTTAAAGGCGAATGTTATAGGAGGTTTTGTAGGGTTCTTAGCAGCAGTAATAGCCTGGGCAATCACAATTCCTTTTATGGGGATTGCAAGATATCAAATACTCGGAACTTTCTTAACAGAAAAAGTATATAAGATTGCTATTAAATTTACCGAAATTGCTCAAAAACTTAACATAATTCAGACATTAAGTTATGAGCAGGCATTGACGGTTAGGGATATAAGCTATGCGATTTTTGTTGTGGGGTTCTTAATAGCACTGACTATATTGACTATACTGCATGAATTCACACACAAGTGGGTGTGGCAGTTCGGATTTGATAAAGAGACTAAAAGAAAAGGATTTAAAATTGGAATAAAAAAACTGACCCCTTATTGCCATTGCAAAATTGATATGTCATTACAGAGAATGATTCTAGGAACCATTGCGCCAACAATTATAACAGGATTATTAGTGGTAATGATAGGTGCTTTCATGCAAGATCCAATCCTCGTAATTTTGGGATTGTTTGGTGTAGTAGCTGGAGGTGCAGATCAGACACAGGTGCTTATGTTGCTTCCATATCTGAAAAAAGCAAAGAAAAAAAGAATTATATGCGGTGACCTCGAAAATGCCTTTGGTTGTGTCTTGTATATAGAGAACTAATGTTAATAGTCTTCCAGAAATCTTTGGATAATGAATGAAACATCATAATAAAACCTAAAAATTTTGTGTCACAGCAAAGTATATTAAGAGCAAGGGAAGGAGCTATTTGAGGATAATCTTCCTCGAAAAGTAAATCATATGAAGCAAAAAAGAAGGAAAACAACAATATCGATGCTGGGACTTATAGTGTTGTGCATGACAGGTATAATAGGTTGCAATTTGTTTCCTGCAATAGATAATACGGTTAGCGGGGCACACATTTCACAAGAAGAAAAAGATAAAGCTCTAATCAGTAAGGAGAACTGGGATAACAACAGGATTGATTATGTTCCAACTATATCGCCAACTCCAACACCAGTGTCAACGTCAACACATAAAGTGGCAATAGTTTCTTGTACAAATAAAATATACCCGTTGTCGGTGAAAAAAGGCAAAAGCTTTAATATTAGTGGTCTGATATCTACAAATATAGGAACGATTGATAATGTGACAGGTTGGTTTATATCAAAAGATGGAACTATAGTAACCAAAACGTCTGATCATCCGAAAAGCAGCACTTATAAAATCAAACAAAGCATCGTAGATCAGCAATTAGCATTCGGAGATCTTAAACTGGGTGATTACATATGTGTAATCAAAGCCAAGGGAAGTAATTTCGATGAAACTGAAATAATGAGATTTAATTTTACAATCTCAACAAAAACAGTAATAGGTACAACGTTAAAAACCGCAGTAATTCCTACAACAGTTCCTACAGTAGCGCCTATAATAGTACCTACAGTAGCTCCCATAGTAAAACCTACAACAGCTCCTGTGGAAACTCCTGCAATAACTTCAACAAAAAAGCCAGAGTCGACGAAAGCTTCTGCAAAGATTTTAACAGAAGAAGAACGAGAAATTGCCGACAAAGTAGTCAATGCAGCTTATCCTAAGAATTGTAATATTATAGTAAATTATAAAAAATCAAACGATTCAGGATACGAATATTACAAGATCATATCTAAATATGATGAGATATCTGTATCAACAGTGCAGGAATATGAAGATGATGCATCAGAGATAGAGGCTGTCGATTTTTATATTACAGCAATTGGACAAACGATTAAGAAGCTTGTATACATTGAAGGATGTGGATGGAGACGTGAGACAGTAAATAAGGCATATCTGATGCCATCCAGGAACAAAACAGCCGTTTCAATCAATCTTGATGACTACTTAGATAATACGACTGGTGGACAATGGTCCGTAGAAATAACATCCAGTGAATATATTGTGAAATGTACTGGTATAAAAAACGAAACGAATAGTGACATCAGAAAAGATATTACAATAACTACTGATAGGAATTATGAGATTAAGTCGGTAAAGATTAAAAGCGAAGATATAAACGGTATGTTTAGAGATGAAAATGGATACAGCATAGATATTACTATTGAAGTGTTGGACAAGAATAAGACCAAGATATCTATCCCGGAAGAAGTGATATCAGACATATTTGACTTCGAACAATATGTGATTGATATTGTAAAGAAGAACCATAGTGAGGATATAACCATAAACAGGGATACTTCCGGTAATGCTATGTCATTTGCTTATTATAATTCAGAAAAAAAGAGGAACGTAATAATAACCTTTGATGAGGCAGTCAATATGTATGGATTGGATAAATATAGATAAAGCTAAATTGCGTTTGATAGGGTTTTGCAATAAGCCCTATATCGTAAAGAATTATTTTAAATAAAAAGGTGCGAATGACATACGATTGAGCAAAAATACACACTGGGCTGCTGGATATTAGAATCCAATAAAACTTATATATTATGGAGGAAATTGTATGAATTATGTAAAAAAAGAAAGACATTGTAAAAAAAGGACCAGACGAAGAAAAGGTAGTAATTATTGCGATATATGAGAAAGAAATGGAATTAAGAAAACTACTTGATTATTCGGATCATGGAGTAGAATATGCTGATAAGCAAGGGAGGGAGAATATGAAAATAATCTATCTTAAAGATTTTCTTATTGCAGGAGACCCTTTCTATACGGAAACGATGCGACTTTATTGTAATAAGACAGGGATAGAAAGTATATCTACAATAGATGAAATAAACAGTCTGGAGGAAAAGGTGACAGAGCTTATGATTACAGATGTCAATTGCCCTATATCAAGTTACGTAAATAAGATGGATTTGATAAAAAGGTATTTCCTCACATTACAAAGAGAGCTAAGAGAAAAAGTTGTTATCAACTAAGTCAGGAGCAATTTATGGATATAAAATACAGTAGAATAAGAACAAAATATGATATCGTTATTACCGGTATATTTACAATTGCCTGGCTTTTACTGTATTTCTCCATAACAGATTATCCTGCCAAGCCTATTATTTTAAAAATATGTGTTGCATTATCTGTAAGCATGCTTATCGCAACAATAGTGAAAACAAATATACCAATGAAACAATATATCCCTATAAATAATTTACTCGCGCTGATTATAATATTTCTAATTACAATCCTTTCAGTCGTGACTACTGCTTTCATTGGAAGTAAGTTGAATATTTATGTCGACAACCAAATAAAACAAGATCCTATATACGCGGAAATTCCTAAGATGATAGGGGCTGGAGATTTAAATAAAGAATTGTGGTGGCTTCCAACTACATACCTAGAGCAGATATCGCAAGTTGATGCAGGATACGAGACATACAATTTTATCAGAGGAGCAGTAAGTAAACTAAATTCAGGTACAGAAAGTGAATATGAGAATTATATGGACGAAAAAATAGTTCAAATACAAAGCCAGGATCAGACCTTTTTTATCAATGAAATAATTAAGAAGTCAGGCATAGAGATGTCTTTTTTTGGACTGAAAGTTCTAGCTGCAAACACTTTGATGTCAATAATTCTTACGATAATTGGACTCATATGGATGATAGAAGATATCTTTCTAATTAAGGTGAATTTACGGATTGTTTCTTAAAGACATTTTCGTAAAATAAATATAACACATAATAGGAGAGGAATGTATTACACGTTCCCCTCCTTGTTTATGTTTTAAATGAGAATCAGCATAAGAGGACTTTGTAATGTGTTTTTCTCTTATTTGTATTTTTGTGGTGAAGCAATTTCTTATGCAACAAAACATTTATTTATGAAAGGAGTTCAATTATCATCTATGAAAACAACGCCATATGATAAGAACACCGTATTTTTACGTGGAAGAGTGCAGGGTAAGTACATAAGCCCTAAGGTATCAAGACTTTATGTAACGGTAAGAGATTATCAGCAGAAGGCTGATGGTGACGGAAGAATTAGAAGAAACACCGTAACGATTACATTCTATGGAAGAGAAGGACTTAAGGCTATAGAGAATGTAAATAAATACGACCATGTAGACGTTAAAGGTATTATGCAGAGCATAAGAGATCCCAAAACTAATAAGTGGAGCCAAGAGTGCTGGGGACTTGAAGTGAATAAGACACCTACCCTCCTTGAGCTTGCAACACGCGGAGAAGTTATTGGCGATACATATCCAGAAGATGACAATGTAGTAGTGGTCAGGGGTAAAGTAAGTTCCTGTCATGGGCATGACAAACATTGGATAACAGTTACCGTAAAGACTATGATTGCTGAAGAGGGCTCTAAATCGAAGTATCTTAGCAACACATCCATGACCTGGTATGTAGAAGATGCTGCTACTGTAATTCATGAGCTTGAGAGAGAAGGTACCGAAGTTGCCATTGTTGGTAAAATTGAGTCTGTACAACGCAGCAGCAGAGTTGGAAGAGCTTATATGTTTGAAAATGTAACAGTAAGAGACCTAAAGATCATATCCACTATGCCAAAGATTGTTACATCAACACTGGTAAATGACATGAAAGGAGTACTTGCCTATATAGCAGCGCTTGATAAACAGAAGCTGGTGAGCGAAGATGATGAAATTCCTCATCCGGCGACCAAATATAAATGATGCAGGATAAAACAGAAGATATCATCAAATCTAAAAAAGGGAAGGGAGTTAAAACGTAGGCAGCATGATGCCCCCCTCTTCTATGTTTTTATTTATCAACCCCATAATATGATTGAAAAACAATTTTAGGTGTTTACTCATTTAACATAAATGAGATAAACAATTAAAAAATACAGAAGAAGGAGTGACCTGCTAAAAGCAGGGACGAATTTTTTCCGTTATATTTCCGGATATTTTTCGTTAAATTTAAAGATGGAAAAAGTAGAACAGGTAAGGTCATTAAGCAAAGATGAAACTTCGCTCATTAACACCTGCGCCATATTAGATGCATTTATGTATCTTGATACGCAAGAGGAAAGCTACACCGGAAGAACGTTAAAGGATCTTGTATACGATAGTGACTTTACGTCCAAAGCAAACAAAAAGTACATATCTGCAATTCAGGACGCTATCTCAAAGAATTCAAGCATTGGCGATATCACAATTATCAGCCAAAGCGGTGTTGACAACCTGAATATCCCATATGTCGCACCCCATTCCGGATTTGGACCAGAACTAATCGTTGCAAACGCTTTCTTATTAGATACTGGCGATATATGCGTGGCATATAGAGGAACAGGTGCAGGAAAATGGGTTGATAATGGCCAGGCCTTTGGACAGGAAAGTACAGTAATGCAAGAAGCAGCCGTTCGCTATTTCGATTATGTCTTTGAACAATTTGGCACCAATAACGATAAAAATTTTTATGTGACAGGACACAGTAAAGGCGGCAATGAGGCACAATATGTCTGTATGGCAGCAGAGCATAACTATGAAATAAGCCACTGTTACGAGTTTGACGGACAAGGATTTTCACCGGAAGCAATAGAAAAATTTGAAGAAATCAATGGCAAAGTACAGTTCTACGATATGCAAATCGATAAAATCACAGCAATATGTGGTAAAAATGATTTCGTTAGTCCACTGGGCGTATCTATAGTGAAGCCTGAAAACAAGTATTATGTACAAACTGTAAACAGCGCATTAAACATGATTGGACATCATGATATCTTCTATATGTTTAACCAGGAAAATCCTGACTGTATTAATTTTAACTATGACAAATCTGGCGAGGCCATATCAATAGAACAGGGTAATCTGGGTAAATGTGCAGCAAATTTATCGGACAGTTTTATGAAGATGAATGTTAAGGAAAGAGGTGACTGTGGAATAGCGATGATGTCCTTAATTGAAAAAGTTCTGTACGGTGGACATGGAACGGGAGATATTAGAGGTGCTTCTATTGATCATACACTTACTTTTATAGCAAAAGGAATGCCGATGATTAGTAATGCTTTATTAGATAAAAGCACTTTCGATAGCGTATATGGCTTTTGTCACAACCTAATCAAAGAAGGAACGGAGGAGAAGAAATTTGGTAAAATCATAGGAGCCGTAGCAATCGGAGCCTTGTATACAGCATCCTATGCTATTGGCCTGCCTTTATCCAAAGTTATTGGTAGTATCAGTTCCCTTTCTGCCGCAGCAATCCATGGAATTAAAGAGATTGGAGTTAAAATAAGAGAACGTGGTGATATGGTTAAGTCACTTGTAGCCGATGTAAAAAATAATATTATGCAAGATTATTATGAAAGAATTGGCGAAAATTATGGATATGATATGAAACAGGAAAGTTTTAGAGATGACCGGACTGTACGTATGTCAAGCCTCGAAACCGGGATACCAGAGTTAGCTGTTGTTATAGCGGCAACATCTGTAGAACAATTTCTTTATCAGGAGAATCAGATTACGAAGCATGGCATCCATACGATGATTAATTACGTAGATATTGCTTCTGAATTAGGCAGGAAATATGGTGTGGGGCATGCACATCAGGATATCCAGGAGAAGGCTTTGTATGTGGCAGAACACAAAGCAATTGAGTGTATCAAGAGGGGTGAAAACGTAATGCTTTTCGTGCCGGATATGTATGATCCAACGTTTCGAGCACAAGTAAACGAAAATTTATCAAAAGCTTTAAAAAACACAAGATATACATCAACAGCAATCGTGCTTGATAACACAAATGACCATATATTTAAATACATCAACAGCAATTTTGCCACTTATATGGAACAAAATATATCCAATGTCGCAAAAGAGTTGATTCAAAAATGTCCACCAAGTAGAGAGGATAAAAATAGCAAATACGACTTTGTGATTTCTGACGGATGGAATAAAGAACATAGTATTTCAGAATTGGAGCATGGTTTAGCAAAAACACTGGCAGAATACATGGATGACCTCAACGACGTGTATAGAGAGAGCTTTGGAAGTTATGATTCAGACGATTATAATCATGAAGATTTTTTATATGACAAATTTGAAGAGGAATTACAAGAGGATTTGACCGATACAGTAAGCCAGTTTTGCGACGAAGATATTGATGATATTGAACGATAGCAGTCAGCATAGACACCGGAGAAAAATCGTTTATACGGTGTCTATTACAACATTAAAAAAGAAAGAGGAAGTTTACCTACATTAATTATAAGGTAATCGAGATTTGAAGACGATAGAGGAAGAAAAGAAAACGTTAATTCCTATAAAAGCTAAAACTGCTTTTTATTGAAGAAAGATAAGGAACTGAGATTAAAATGAAAACAGAAATATGTATATTGGCAAACATTATCACGTCATTATTTTATCTTAGCAATGGCATAACTTTAGAAACGGTTATTATATCACTTGGTATGGTAATCTGGAGTGTTTTAATCCTCATCTTATACAACAGGAAAAAAATACATCCAGTATTGGCCATATTGTCCTCGTGCGTTACAACAGCAGCGTGGTTTACTCAACCTATGGGTGTTTTACTTGCATTTATGCCGGTCGCACTAATTTTGTTCGGTGGAGTAAAAGGGCTTACCGACAACATATTTGTGATAGGATGGGGTATCAGGCTTGCGGTCATCCTATATGGAATAGCTATGTACGTGATTAAAATTGTAAGATGCGGTTTTGATATGCAGGAGCTTGGATTAATTATTATAAGCATAACCATTATCAGTGTTTTTTGTGAAAGTTATAGAAGAAATGCTATAAGCATAAGAAAAGCACTTGCAAAAGAAAAAGTAACATCAACACATGATAAATTAACGGGGCTTCTTTCAAGAACAACGATGGAAGATGCCATAATGGAAGCAGCGAAAAAAATAGACGACTTTTCTATTATTATGATAGATGTTGATGAGTTTAAAAGAATTAATGACAATTATGGACATTTAAACGGAGACATAATATTAAAAGATCTTTCTTTCATTATAAAGCAAAATATAAGAGGGACAGATTTGGCATTTCGATATGGCGGTGATGAATTTATAATTCTGTGTTCCAAAGTACACGTTACAGAGGCACAATTCATAGCAGAACGTATCCGAGAAACTTTTAATAAAAAAACCTACCAATTTAATAAAGAAGAGCAACAATTCCATATTAGCCTCGGGCTGGCTGAATGTAAGTATGGAGAGTTTGTGTCTGTAAAAGATATAATCAAAAAAGCAGATCAAGCGTTATATCTGTCGAAACAAAATGGGCGAAACACAGTATCGACATATGTAGACTTGCTAACACGATAGAATCATGCACAGGAAACTATTACAACTTCACCTAAAAACATTAGAGTAATAAGGTATCGTAATAGTTGGCAACATGTGAGTTAACGTGCTTATATCCCCATACCTAAAGGCAGTTTTCTACGTATTTGATAAAAAGTATTAAGGCGAAAGGCTTCACTACAGACAGTTTATAACATGGAAATTTTCTTCACAATATGTTAAAATATCGGTAAGAAAATAATTGAGAAGGAGTAGTTTGAATATGTACGTAGATTATTCAGTTGAAATTGACTTTATCAATAAATTATTACCGGATTATATAGAGCTTTTAAAGGAAGCAGAAGAGTATGACGCTGCCGGAAATTATGGAGAATATGACAACTGCGTTCAATCGATAGATATAGGGGCGAAGTTAATGTGCGAAGGCGGACGAATCAGCTCATACCAATGGGATACATTAATGAGGAGGTATCGCTCATGAACATATACAACTTAAACAAGTGTCCATTCAGTAACAGAAATGGTTCCTATGGCGGACTAACAGATAAAGATTCCGACAATAGTAAAGATGAGGGTCCAGAATTGGGAGATGACTAAATACCCATATTAGTAAATATTACACCATAAGAAAAGCGCCAGCCTTATTGATATTTATTCAATCGGAGCTGGTGTTCTTTTATAGTTTAAAACACGTTCAAAAACTTATCATAGTACATAATATTATCATATTATTTTAATAGGGTAGACAGACATATCATTTCACTATGTAGAGCACTAAACCTATTACAAAAGGATTATCACTCAGATTACAGGACGCTGCCTTTTCATACATCCCGACAATGCTCATCATAAGGCGCAAGTTGTAAGAATTGATTTTTCAGATATATATAAAAGAAACACAGACACTCGTATTCTTTTAAATCACGATTTATATTATGAGTCCTAAAATATGTATACTTAGTTTTTTATGAGGAGATCCAGTATGTTAAAAAAAGCAGTTTTGTCACAAAAGTTAAATATTCATGTTTTCTTAATTAAAAAGCATAAGGTCGTTATTGGAGCAGTAGCGGCAATCGTAACAGTAGTAATTCTACTAATGATATACATACCGAATATCTCCAATGTAGATACAAAAGATATCACTACTGTAGATACAAAAGATATCACTACTGTGGATACAAAAGATATCACCAATGTCGAAAGTGATACAGAGGGCATAAATCGTCTTGATGTATCCTCGAATGAGCAGATAATCTATATCACACCGGAAGATATCTATGTGAACGACAATGTGGTAATATTCGTTACGAGCCATGTAGATAGTCAACTTTATGGGCAGGGTATAAGGTTCGAATATAGAAATAAGAGTCTTAATGAGTTAGAAATCGTTGCAGCGCCAGCTGAAGATAAGAAAAACTCGGGTAGTAATAAATCCATAGTACGTCCGGGGGTAACAGAAGCATACGTACTGTATCTGGGTAAGGACACCGAGCCATTTACAGAAGGGACCTACACCTTCACCATTACAGCAGGTGAAAATAGTTATACAACAGGGGCGATAACAATCAAAGCAAAATAGATTCGTAGGTTTATTCCGAACTGATTTACCAATTAGAACTGATATGCATATTCCATCTATTTACGCTATAAAGATATGGGACATAGATGGAATTTTACTTGCATTAATATGGACGATATTATAACATTATTCTAGGCTGACGGGTTACGTCAAACTAAAATAAAATTATAATATAACATAGATGAAATGGTAAACCTTTGAGGAGGGATGAAAGCGGTGGATTATAATATCATTCATAACGCAAATGATAAGCAGTATGTAAAGCAATGCTGGGAAATGGCAATTGGATTGCAGGCGGTCGATGATCTAAGCCCGTCAGGCTATTTGTATGAACTGGCCAATAAAAACATCGAAGGGCGCTTAACCAATGAAGAGATTGAGCAGCTGCTTTATCGGAAATATGAAAATGAAACACCGGAAGACCGGTTGGAAAGAAAAAAAGAATCGGATCTTGTAGCAAATCGGATTGTTGGGCTGTTGTCAGATCCCTCTTTTACCTTTTCGCCCGTTACTCTAAAATATATTCATAGAACATTATTTGAAGGCATTTATGATCATGCCGGGATGTTCCGGCAATATAACATCAGTAAGAGTGAGCCGATATTGAATGGAGAGACAGTAAGATATGCGAATTACCAGATGATTGAAGACACACTCCGATATGATTTCCAGGAGGAAAAGGAGAGAAGGTATACCACACTCCCAAAGGAGAAGGTGGTGGCTCAAGTCAGTAAATTCACATCAGATATCTGGCAGGTTCATCCGTTCATGGAAGGAAATACAAGAACCACAGCTGTATTCATGGAACGGTATCTGAACTCCAAGGGATTTCATGTCAATAACCTGTACTTTGCCGAGAATTCAAAATTCTTCCGGAATGCTTTAGTCCGGGCAAATTTTGCTGACTTTTCCAAAGGGATTGACAGTAATAGTACTTTCATAAACAGCTTTTTTGAGAATCTGCTTTTTGACGGAAAGAGCCAGCTGTTATCGAGAGACACAGTATTAACACAGCTGTTCCAACAGCAGGATGAACAGCAGAAAGAATGGGAGAATGAAAGATAGACGGAAATATTCGGACCATCCGTATTAAAACAAAATAAACATTAAACTGGGAAACAGCTCTTGAGGGACTGCTTTTTCGTGGGACTGGCAGTCGATCAGTTCTAGCCATGGTTTGGAACCAAGGTAATGTGAGTTATGTGGTTGTTATTTTTTTAATAATATGGTAAAATATAGATATTATTTCTTTCAAAATACCAAATAAAAAATAGAACATAATAATCTTTAGCCAATAAAAGCAAGACAGGTTACATCCAACCAAAAAAGGGAGGATTAATATAATGAAAAAGAAGATAAAATTTTTAGGAATATTATTGTTAGCCTTAACAGTATTTTTTCCCTTTAATACAAATAAGGCATATGCATACACATTAAAGGATCTTGGGTCTTACATTGAAAACCCGGAATTCCATAACAACCAAAGCGGAAGAGCTGATGGTAATATTGGTTTATACAAAGCGGTAGGCGATATAGAGGTAGCCACAAATGTGAACTCAATATATTTTGATTCAACACATAAAACATTTCAGATATTGGCAAGACGATACAATCCCACAAAGGGGATTGATAAAACAAACAAAAACATGAAATGGTCTGTAGTTGATGAAAGAATCTGTACTGTTGATAGTAAGGGCTTCGTAACAGCTGGTAATATGACTGGAGCAACAATTGTGATATTAGAAGACGATACATATTGTATGAGTATCCCTGTAGTCAATAGGACAGGAAAGTACGACAGCTGGTATGAGGACATGTTTAAAGACATCCGTACACCCAACTATATTTACAGCAAGGAAGGATTCAAGTACGCTTCCAGTGCAAAATTAGCATGTGAATATTTAGGGAAGGGTTATAAGATCATCGTAGATGCTTATGTATCACACGGAAATGCTTTGAATACAGACCCGGACATAAGGTTCAATACCATACAAGAGGCTGTATGCACCGTAATCTCACTAACAGACTTATTAAATGCAAAGGGTAATATGTAC
>JASGEU010000152.1:0-14274 GCA_047606065.1 Mobilitalea sp. | reverse complement strand
GGCAAGTTTGCGGGCAGAGAAATTCAAGGGAAAAAACTTGGTGTAATTGGTCTGGGTGCAATTGGCGTATTGGTAGCTAATGCAGCAAATCGTTTAGGAATGGAGGTCTATGGCTATGATCCATTTATCTCCGTAGACAGTGCCTGGAATTTATCCCGTGATATCGTTCATGTAAAGACCAGAGAAGAAATCTATAGAGCCTGTGATTATATCACTGTACATACACCTTTAATCGCAGATGCTGATTCCAGCGTTAATACCAAGGAGATGATTAACACGGACAGTATTTCTAAGATGAAGGATGGGGTTGTTATCCTTAATTTTGCCAGAGATCTTCTTGTAAACGATGCTGATATTGAAATAGCATTAAAATCAGGCAAGGTTGCCAAATACGTTACGGATTTCCCTAATGAAAAGACTGCTAAAATGGAAGGGGTAATTGCAATTCCACATTTAGGGGCATCCACAGAAGAATCCGAAGATAATTGTGCAGTTATGGCTGTAAAGCAGCTTCGTGAGTATATGGAGTATGGAACCATAAGAAACTCTGTGAATTATCCAAATTGCGATGCGGGTATTTGTACATCGGCAGGAAGAATTGCAATTCTTCATAGAAATATTCCAAACATGCTTACCCAGTTTACAGGTGCATTTTCCTCTATGAATGTTAACATTGCAGACATGGTGAATAAGAGCCGTGGGGATTACGCATATACGGTGTTAGATGTTGAAACTACGATTAATGAAGCGGTAGCTGTGAAGCTTTCTGCTATCGATGGGGTACTTAAGGTAAGAGTCGTTAAGTAGCAAGGCAGCCGAAATATAAAATATAAAGGACATAGGAGATTGCGATGGCACTAATCAAACCATTTATTGGGTTTAGACCAAATCAGGAAGTTGCTCACAAGGTTGCAGCGTTACCATATGATGTCTATAGCCGTGCCGAGGCAAAGCAGGAGATATCCAGGGAGCCATTATCCTTTTTACGAGTGGATCGACCAGAAACAAGCTTTGAGGATTCTGTAGATACCTATGATTCCAGAGTATATATTAAAGCAAAAGAACTTCTTATGCAGATGTTGAGGGACGGCATTTTAATACAGGAGCAAACAGAGTGTTATTATGTCTATGAATTAATCATGAGTGGAAGATCACAGACTGGTTTGGTGGCCTGTGCTTCCATTGATGATTATCTGAACAATAGGATTAAGAAGCATGAGAATACAAGAGAAGAAAAGGAAATTGATCGAATCAAACATGTGGATAGCTGTAATGCGCAAACTGGTCCAATTTTTCTTGCTTACCGCGCGCATCAGTTAATAAATGATATCGTAGCACAGTCGAAGACAGAAAGCTCCTTATATAGTTTTACGGCTGTTGATGGTGTTATCCATAATGTATGGAGTATTTCTGATCAGGAGCAAATTCTTGCTATAAAGAAAGCATTTGCTGAGATAGATAGTATTTATATTGCGGATGGACATCATCGTGCAGCATCAGCGGTTAAAGTTGGTTTGATGAGAAGACAGGAGAATCCAGAATACACAGGAGAGGAAGAATTTAATTATTTCTTGTCCGTACTGTTTCCGCACGATCAGCTTATGATTATGCCATATAATCGGGTGGTTAAAGATTGGAATGGTCTGACCAAGGAAGAATTACTTGCAAAGATTACAGATAATTTTTATGCAGATAGAATTGGTGAGACTCCGTATGCTCCTGGTAAGAAAGCAAGTTTTGGTATGTATTTGGAGAGCGAGTGGTATGCACTTTCCGCAAAAAAAGCATTGCTTGAAATTACAGATCCCGTAGCTTCTCTTGATGTCTCTCTGCTTCAAGATTACCTCTTAAGTCCTGTATTAGGAATTAATGACCCTAGAGTTGATAATAGAATAGACTTTGTCGGAGGGATACGAGGATTAAAAGAACTGGAGAGAAGAGTGAATCAGGATATGAAAATAGCTTTCTCCATGTATCCTACCTCAATCGAAGAATTGTTCCAGGTGTCGGATGCTGGTAAACTGATGCCTCCAAAGTCCACTTGGTTCGAACCAAAACTTAGAAGCGGTCTATTTGTTCATATGATATAATGAAAAGCGGAATGAGGTATTACGAGCTTGCTTGTGAATACCGATTGGAGCAACAAGATCATGAATACGGTTTTTGTTCATGATATAATGAAAAGCGGAATGAGGTATTACGAGCTTGCTTGTGAATACCGATTGGAGCAACAAGATCATGAACATGTTTTAGGTTCGTGATCTAATTTATTATAAAACAATTGGAATTAAACTAAAAATATGGTATGATGCAAAAAGAGACCTCATAAATAGTACATCAGCAATTGAGGTCACTTTATGATATTGATAGGAGGATACATATGGCAAATTTAAGAGGAACGAAAACTCTGGAAAACCTTATGAAGGCTTTCGCAGGTGAATCACAGGCAAGAACACGCTATACGTATTTTGCATCTGTTGCAGGTAAGGAAGGATATAAGCAGATACAAAATATTTTTACTGAGACTGCTGAGAATGAGAAAGAACATGCAAAAGTATTTATGAAACTGGCACTTGAACATTTAGATGGAGAGAATCCTGCTCCAGTTGAAATCAATGCTACCTATCCATTTGCTTTTGGGGATACAGTTGCTAATTTAAGAGCAGCAGCTGACGGCGAGAAAGAAGAGCATGAAATTGATTATCCAGAGTTTGCAAGAATTGCAAAAGAGGAAGGCTTCCCTGGTATAGCAGCTCGCTTTACAGCAATCGCTAAAGTTGAAAAGCATCATGAAGCCAGATACCGCAAGCTTTTAGAAAATATCGAGAATGGTACTGTATTTAAGAAAGACGGTAAAGTATTCTGGAAATGTATCAACTGCGGACATATTCATGAAGGCGATGCAGCTCCTGCACTTTGCCCGGCATGCCACCACCCAAGAGATTACTTCCAGTTACTGGATGATTGTTTCTAAGTAATAAGGAACTGAATAGTTACATTAAATAAAATCAGACCGATGTAGATATTCTATATCGGTCTGTATTATTCATGATAAGTGAAACGACTTGCCGCTTCATCTTGTTGTGCGAAACAAAAGCTGTGCCTTATAAGTATTTGAGCGATAGAGTGTGCAATGCACACTTTTGTTCCAGCATAGGATATGAAAGATTTATTAAATCTTTCACTCTTCTCTTTCTTAAAACTTAAACCTATGGTAAAATTGAAGTTAGATTAAGCTTCACGCAAATTTGCACCTGTGTCCCTATGTTAGCAGGTAGAGAGAAAGGCATGGTTAGTATATGAGTAATTTTTTTAATATGGACAATCCTGTTTTCACATTTCTGGGAAAGGCTTGTGATGTCATTTTCCTAAGTGTTGTATACTTGTTACTTTGTGTACCAATCGTAACAATTGGTCCGGCAACTACAGCGCTTTATTATGCAACAGTGAAGGTGCTTAGACGAGAGCGTGGATATTTATTTCGTGAATTCTTTAAATCGTTTAAATTAAACTTTAAGCGTGCTTCCTTTATAGGACTAATTCTATTTATTATGTATTTAATTCTAGCCATTGATATTATGGCTACGTATTCTTCCTGGAATGGTGAGAATACAATGAATTCGGTACTGTTTGGTATCTATATTGCAATCGCATTTATGCTATCCTTTGTTACAATTTACATTTTCCCTGTGCTGTCTCGATTTGAAATGAAGACGAAACAATTAATAAAAACGGTTTTTTTAATAGCCATTAAGCATTTGCCCTTCACATTACTTATGTTGATCATTCAAGCGGCAATCATCGTGGGTGTCATGTTTTTACCTATTGTTATTTTCATTGCACCTGTTACTTCAGCCTTCATGACTTCAATATTTATGGAACGAATCTTGAAAAAATATATGCCGCCAGCAGATGAATCAGAAGAGAATAGTGGTCTTGATCAGTGGTATCTGGAATAGATTATAATAAATTTGTATGAATAACTTGTGAAAATTAAGCTGTTTCGGTTATTTTTCATAAATTATAAAAAAATACAAAAAAACACTTTTCTTTTCCAGCGAAACATGGTATATAAGATATATAATTTTATATCTAAAACTATTATTGGAGCAAAGGTGTTCTCAATTATTTGAGGACACCTTTTTACAATTAATAGGATAGTTTGTCCTATTAATTGTAAATGCTTCGCAAAAATGCACACTCACGCGTGTTGAAATATGTCGGCTTTGCCGACTGCGCTCGGTGCGAGAGTTTCGCAAGCGAAACTCTTTCTTAAATCATGAGAGGAGATATTGTATGTCAGAGAAATTAACTGAGCTTTTTGGAACGGATGTATTTAACGAGGCGACAATGGTTGAGCGCCTACCAAAGAAAACTTATGCAGCTCTTAAGAAGACGCTTGAGAATGGGGAGGATTTAGATCCTAGCGTAGCGGAAGTAGTAGCAAATGCCATGAAGGATTGGGCGATTGAACGTGGTGCAACACATTATACTCACTGGTTCCAGCCAATGACCGGTATCACTGCAGAAAAGCATGATTCCTTTATTAATCCTACCGCTGACGGTAAGGTTATCATGGAGTTTTCCGGTAAAGAATTAATTAAAGGTGAGCCAGATGCATCTTCTTTCCCATCCGGTGGTTTAAGAGCTACTTTTGAAGCCAGAGGATATACCGCTTGGGATTGTACTTCACCAGCATTCTTAAGAGAAGACGCTGCAGGTGTTACTCTTTGTATTCCAACCGCTTTCTGTTCCTATACCGGAGAAGCTCTCGATATGAAAACTCCTCTTTTAAGATCTATGGAAGCAATTAGTACACAGGCCGTTCGTGTTCTTAAATTATTTGGACATAAGGAAGTTGTCAGAGTATCAACCTCTGTTGGTCCTGAACAGGAATACTTTATTGTTGATAAAGCAAAGTACTTAAAGAGAGATGACCTTATCTTTACTGGAAGAACCTTATTCGGCGCTATGCCTCCTAAGGGTCAGGAATTAGAAGATCATTATTTTGGAAGCATTAAAGAAAAAATTGCATCTTATATGAAGGAGCTTAATATTGAGCTTTGGAAATTAGGTGTTACAGCTAAAACACAGCATAATGAAGTTGCTCCGGCACAGCATGAATTAGCACCAATCTATGCTACTGCTAACATTGCAACAGATCATAATCAGTTAGTTATGGAAACTATGAAGAAGGTGGCATATCGTCACAATCTTACCTGTCTGCTTCATGAGAAGCCTTTTGCAGGTGTAAATGGTTCCGGTAAGCATAACAACTGGTCCATGGTTACTAATACAGGCAAGAACTTATTAGATCCTGGCAAGACACCTCATGAGAATATTCAGTTCCTCTTATTCTTAACAGCTGTTATTAAAGCAGTAGATGTTCATGCAGATTTACTTCGTGTATCCGCAGCTAATCCTGGTAATGACCACAGATTAGGCGCAAATGAGGCACCTCCTGCAATCATCTCTATCTTCCTTGGAGAGCAGCTTCAGGATGTAATTTCACAGTTAATCGAAACTGGCGAAGCAAAGAATAGCAAAGACGGTGGAAACTTAAAGATTGGTGTTCAGACACTTCCTACACTTCCTAAGGATGCTACTGATAGAAATCGTACCTCACCATTTGCCTTCACTGGTAACAAATTTGAGTTCCGTATGGTTGCATCTTCTGCATCTATCGCTATGCCTAACACAGTATTAAATACTATCGTTGCTGACGTACTTAGTGATTTTGCTGATCTGTTAGAAAAAGAAGAAAACTTTGATCTTGCTGTTCATGATTTAATTAAGAGCACTTTAAGAGATCATCAGAGAATCGTATTCAATGGCAATGGCTATTCAGATGAATGGGTAGCAGAGGCTGAAAGAAGAGGTCTTCCAAACATTAAATCCATGGTGGAAGCAATTCCTGCAATTGCTGCAGAGAAATCAGTTAAGCTATTTGAGAAGCATCATGTATTGTCTGCTATAGAATTACATTCACGTGAAGAAATATTATTTGAGTCCTATGCAAAGGCAATTAACATTGAAGCTAGAACTGCTATTTCTATGGTAAGCGTTAAGTATATTCCAGCAGTAATTAAATTTACAAAGAAACTTGCTGACTCCATCAATGCTGTAAAAGCAGCTGTAGCTGATGCGGATGTAAGTGTTCAGAGCTCCTTGTTAGTAGAAGCCTCTGCACTTCTTGCAGAGGCACAGAAGGCTCTAAAGGCTTTACAGGCAGCTAATGCTAAGGCAAATGATTTTGCAGAAGCTTCTGAAGCAGCAGAGTTCTTCCACACAGAAGTTGTTGCAGCTATGAATGCATTAAGAGCACCTATTGATGCTTTAGAGGTAATCGTTGATAAGGAATTATGGCCAGTACCTACTTACGCTGACCTGTTATTTGAAGTATAAACATTAATTTAGCCCTTACTCTATCTTTCATTATATAACTTGGTGAAGAGGACGAATACAGAACCGTTTATTTGGTTTTGTAGACGTCCTTTTTATCGTATTAACTTTGCTTAGCTCCTGTATCAGATAAAATACGCTTGACAATTGGATAGCTATGATATATATTTTGATTATCAAAATATTTGCAATACAAAGCAAATACTTAGGAGTGTTCAGATGAATGAAAAGCTGGTTATGATTAATAAGATGCTGGTGGAAGTCTATGACGATGTTAACCGTATTGAAGAATATTCAATTAAAACCGGAGAGTTTAGCGATCTATCCATCACGGAGATACACACAATTGATGCGGTTGGTTTATATGGTTCAAAGACTATGTCTGAGGTAGCGACTGAGCTTGAAATTACAATGGGAACCTTAACGATTGCAGTAGATAAGCTGATTAAAAAAGGATACTTAGAGCGCAGCAGAAGTGATGTTGACAGACGAATTGTAAATATCAGCTTAACGAAAAGAGGAAAGCTTGCCTATCGTATTCATGAAAAATTCCATCTGGATATGGTGAAAGCAGTGTTGATGGATTTTAATCCGCAGGAAGAGGAAATTCTTCTCATCGCTTTGGGTAAATTGAATACACATTTAAAAGAAATCTACATGGGTTCGAAAAAGGAATAACAGGAGGACTCACATCATGAAGTTTGCAACAATTGTCGGCACTGGAAGTTACGTACCCCAGCTGATTGTTACCAATGAGGCAATGGCAGAACTGGTGGATACCAGCGATGAATGGATTGTATCCAGAACAGGTATAAAGGAGAGAAGAATTTCGACTGGCGAGAATACTTCGGATTTAGCATTTGAGGCATCAAAAAGTGCATTACTCAAAGCGGGGCTTCAGGCATCAGATCTGGATTTGATCATATGTGCAACGATTTCTCCGGATTCCTTTATGCCATCGGTTGCCTGTATTATACAGGAACGTTTAGGTGCTATGAATGCAGCTGCCTTTGATTTAGCAGCAGCATGTACAGGATTGGTTTATGGTATGTCTGTGGCAACCGCATTTATTGAAAGTGGACGCTATACCAACATTTTAGTTGTTGGAGCAGAAACCCTTTCAAAAACCCTGGATTGGTCGGATCGCTCAACCTGTGTACTCTTTGGAGATGGAGCGGGTGCTGTGGTATTGACTGCCTCAGATCAGAAAGGAATTAGCGCGGTTCATCTGGCAAGTGACGGGCGTAAGAAGGAATATTTGACCTTACCTGCAGTTGCCTTGTCTAATCCTTTTATGAAAGGAGAGAGTAAAGCACTTCAACCTATAATTTCAATGCAAGGGCAAGAGGTTTTTAAGTTTGCAGTTCGCAGTATAACAGAACTAATTCGTAAAGTTTTGGATAGTTCAAATTTAAACCAAGAGGACATTAAATACATTGTCGCACATCAAGCGAATTCTAGAATATTAGAACATGCAGCAAAATTGCTGGGGGTTCCATTTGATAAATTCTATGTTAATCTGGAACGCTATGGTAACACTTCAGCAGCGACGATTGGAATAGCCTTAGATGAGATCTTTACATCCGAGCTGTTACAAAAGGGTGATAATGTCATTCTTGTTGGCTTTGGTGGGGGAATGACCAGCGGAGCAATTCTATTTCAGGTATAAGTTGTGTTAAAACGGATATTATCAAGATAATCCTAGAAGTACAAAATAGTTTAATAATATGAACACTAGTGAAATAAACAAATATAACAATAACATATCAGGAGGAAAATTATCATGGATTTCAACAAAATTAAAGAGGTAGTAGCAGATCAATTAGGAGTAGAGGTAGCGGACCTTACACAGGAGACATCGTTAAAGAATGATTTGAATGCAGATTCACTTGATTTATTTCAAATTATTATGTCTTTAGAAGAAGAGTTTGGTATTGAAATTCCCACCGAAGATACAGAAGCTATTCAAACCATAGGTGATATTGAAAATTATCTTACCAGGAAAAGTGAAGAGAAATAATAGCTTGAAACATTTTCTATAGCTCATTATATGTAACGTATTCAAATTTTGTTATAGCAAAGCACCATCATGGAGGCAAGTATGAAATCGAGAATTTGTGAACTATTAAATATAGAGTACCCTATTTTTCAGGGAGCTATGGCTAGAATATCAGACGCATCTTTAGCAGCAGCAGTATCAGAAGCTGGTGGTCTTGGAATTATAGCGGGTGGCACAGCTCCAGTAGAATATGTACGTGAAGAGGTTAGAAAAGCTAAGCAAATGACGAAGAAGCCCTTCGGTGTAAATATTATGCTGCTTAGTGAATATGCAGACGATATTGCAAAGATGGTATGCGAGGAAGGCGTTAAGG
This sequence comes from Mobilitalea sp., assembly GCA_047606065.1. Classification (GTDB taxonomy): domain Bacteria; phylum Bacillota; class Clostridia; order Lachnospirales; family Lachnospiraceae; genus Mobilitalea. The sequence goes on along the minus strand of JASGEU010000152.1, from coordinate 5,500 downwards.
TAGTTACTACCGGAGCAGGAGCTCCAGGTAAATACATGGAAGCGTGGAAAGCACATGGAATCAAAGTAATACCTGTGGTTCCGAGCGTTGCGATTGCAAAGAGAATGGAACGCAGCGGGGCAGATGCAATCATAGCGGAAGGTACAGAGTCTGGCGGACACGTTGGAGAATTAACAACCATGGTACTTGTACCACAGGTGGTAGACGCCGTTGAGATTCCTGTAATCGCTGCCGGCGGAATCGCCGATGGTAGAGGTGTGGCAGCAGCATTTATGCTTGGTGCCGATGCAATTCAGGTAGGAACCAGATTTCTTACTGCATATGAATGTACCGTGCATCATAACTACAAACAAAAGGTTATAAATGCAAAAGATATCGATACCGTTGTAACAGGACGTCCAACCGGACACCCGGTAAGAGTATTAAAGAATAAATTAACACGTCAGTTTAATGAACTGGAAGCAAAAGCGGCATCAGCAGATGAGTTTGAAGCACTTGGAGTTGGTGCGCTGGCAAAGGCAGCGGTTCAGGGCGATATGGATTATGGCAGTGTTATGGCAGGTCAAGTGGCAGCGCTTGTTCGCAAAGAACAAAGTTGTAAGGACATAATTTTAGAGTTGTTTGAAGAAGCACAGAACTTGTTTAGCAAGGAGTGGAGGTAGAGATGGGCAAGACGGCATTTCTATTTTCAGGGCAGGGTTCCCAGTATGTCGGTATGGGGAAGGAGCTTTATGAAGCTTTTCCTATCTGCAAACAGACCTTTGAGGAAGCAAGTGAAAGTCTTCAGCTTGACTTGGCAAAGTTGGTTTTTGAAGGTGAGAAAGAAGAACTGGACAGAACAGAGAATACACAGCCTTCCATTGTCACCATGTCAATAGCAGCATACCGGGCTGTCAGTCAGGCGGGGATTACAACCGAGGTGGTAGCAGGACTAAGTCTTGGAGAATATTCTGCTTTAACAGCAGCGGGAATATTCTCGCTCTCCCAGGTAGTTCCTTTAGTTCGTAAAAGAGGCAGATTTATGCAGGAAGCAGTACCGGTAGGCGTTGGAAAAATGAATGCTGTATTGGGACTTTCTGAAGAGAAGGTCAGAGAAGCCTGCGTAGAAGCAAAGCAATATGGAATTGTTGAGCCAGCTAATTTTAATTGCCCGGGCCAGATCGTTATAGGCGGTGAAGTAGCTGCGGTTGATGAAGCTGCGAAGCTTGCAAAGGCAAAAGGCGCAATGAAATGCATGGATCTTGCTGTAAGTGCACCCTTTCATACTTCCATGCTAAAACCGGCTGCTGATAAGCTGAAGATCGTACTGGAAGAAATGGAACTTGGAGAATTTGATAAGAAATTAATCAGCAATGTGCACGCAGATTATGTTAAGGATAGTAAAGAAGTAAAGAATTTATTATACAGGCAGGTCATGAGCAGTGTTCTTTGGGAGCAGAGTATCAGAAAAATGCTGGAAGATGGAGTTCAAAACTTTGTTGAAATTGGACCGGGAAAGACCTTGTCTGGCTTTGTAAAGAAAATAGACAGAGGAGCAGCAATTTATAATGTAGAAAATATTGCTACACTCGATGCGACAATAAATGCGTTAATGAATTAGGAGGTTTTATGCTGAAAGGAAAAGTTGCTGTAATTACCGGTGCAGGAAGAGGGATTGGAAGGTCAATTGCACTGCAATTTGCCGAACACGGCTCAAAGGTAGTATTGAACTATCGCAACAGCATTACACAAGTTGAGGAGCTGCTAAACCAAATTAAACAGTCAGGCGGAGAGGCAATCGCCATTCAGGCAGATGTTAGCAAAGAGGAAGAAGCTAAACAACTTCTGCAAGAGGCAGTTAATCATTATGGAAGATTGGATGTATTAGTGAATAATGCCGGTATAACAAAGGATAATCTTATGATGAGAATGTCCTCTGAGGATTTTGATCAAGTACTGGATATTAATTTAAAAGGTACTTTCTTCTGCATGAAACATGCGTCAAATGTTATGCTGAAACAAAGAAGCGGTAAAATAATTAATATCTCATCCGTCGTTGGTATTGCCGGTAATGTTGGACAGATTAACTATGCTGCGTCGAAAGCCGGAGTAATCGGAATGACAAAAACAGCAGCCAGAGAATTGGCTTCCAGAGGTATTACAGTTAACGCAGTTGCCCCCGGTTTTATTGAAACAGATATGACAGAAACTTTATCTGATAAAATCAAAGAGGCTACTATAACAAATATTCCGTTACGCAGGTATGGCAAAGCTGCTGAAGTAGCTAGTGCAGTCAGCTTTCTGGCATCGGAGGCAGCAAACTATATCACTGGTCAGGTGCTGCAGGTTGACGGCGGTATGGTGATGTAGATGTTAACAGCCTAAGGGTTGCAAATATTAATAAAAGCCTAGTTGTTTCTATAAAAAACAAGGAGAGATAATATGATTCGTAGAGTGGTTGTTACAGGAATGGGTGCTATTACACCAATTGGTAATAATGTTGAAGATTTTTTTGCTAATGTTATGGCTGGTGTATGTGGAATTGATTTCATTGATCGGTTTGATACAGAAGGTTATAATGCCAGATTAGCCGCACAGGTGAAGGACTTTGATCCAAAACAGACAATGGATATAAAGGAAGCGAAGAGAATGGATCGCTTTTCTCAATTAGCAGTTGCTGCTGCAAAGGAAGCCATTGATGACTCTAAAATTGATCTTGCGGAGACCAATATGGATCGCTTTGGGGTTATCGTGGGTTCCGGTATCGGAGCAATTGATGATATTGAGAAAGAAACCAATACCTTACGAGACAAAGGTCCTAAGAGAGTAAATCCATTATTTATACCAATGACAATTACCAATATGGCAGCTGGAAATATTGCAATTAAGTTTGGAGCTAAGGGTGTTTGTACCAATGTTGTTACAGCCTGTGCAACTGGTACTAATTGTATTGGAGAAGCATTTCGCAACATTAAGCATGGTTATGCGGATGTTATATTAGCAGGAGGAACAGAAGGTTCTATTACTCCTCTTGCGGTTGCAGGTTTTCAGTCCTTAACTGCCCTTTCCACAAGTCAGGACCCTAAAAGAGCCTCTATTCCCTTTGATAAAGAGAGAAATGGATTTATAATGGGAGAAGGAGCCGGTGTTCTTGTACTTGAGGAGTATGAGCATGCAAGAGCCAGAGGAGCTAAAATATATGCTGAGGTTGTTGGCTATGGATCGACTTGCGATGCTTATCATATAACCGCACCATCACCGGACGGGGAAGGTGGAGCTCGGGCTATGACACTTGCTATGGAAGAAGCGAACATTAGTCCAAAAGAAGTTTCCTATATTAATGCTCATGGAACCAGCACTCCGACTAACGATAAAGTCGAAACACAGGCGATAAAACTTGCAATGGGTGACGCTGCATATCAGGTACCTGTTAGCTCTACTAAGTCAATGGTTGGGCATCTGCTTGGAGCAGCAGGTGCTGTAGAAGCGATTGTTTGCATAAAGTCAATAGAAAAGAGTTTCATACCGGCCACCATTGGTTTAACCATTCCGGATGAGGAATGTGACCTTGATTATGTTCCTGGAGTGGGACGCCAGGCAAGTGTTTCCTATGCAATGTCAAATTCCCTTGGCTTTGGCGGACACAATGCTACTTTGATATTTAAAAACATGGAGGTATAATCGTGGACTATAAGGTAATTCTTAATTTGATGAAAGAAATGAATCAAACGGATCTTACAAAGCTTGAAATAGAGGAAGAAGGTCTTCATATTGTTCTCGAGAAATCAGCTCCTAAGCAGGATTTCGATACACAGGTTACTACGTATCCGGCGTTTATGCCTGGAATGATGCCAGGGTTAATGCCATCTGCGCCAGTTCAGCCCCAAATACAGCAACCGGCACCAAGTCTCTCTATCAACACCAGTGTTGCGGTGAATGACGGTGGTGAGCCAGTAACAGAAGAACTGTCCGGCAAGAAAGTAGTATCTCCTATGGTTGGAACCTTTTATACTGCAGCTTCTCCAGAGAAGCCTCCCTTTGTCAAAGTGGGTGATAAGGTGAAAAAAGGTCAGGTTCTATGCATCATTGAAGCAATGAAGCTGATGAATGAAATTGAAAGTGAATACGATGGCGAAGTAGTTAAAATACTAGTTAATAATGAAGAGATGGTTGAGTTTGGTAAGCCTCTGTTTTTAATTCAAGACAAGTGAAACGATTTATCGTTTCATCTTGTTCAGTAAGTGGATTGAGTTATAAAATCTAGGATAGGTATCATAATTAATATATGTGGTTGAAAGGCATGGTCATTGAATGTTAAATATAGACGAAATACAAAAGATCTTACCACATCGCCCTCCGTTTTTACTAGTTGATCGGGTGGATGAACTGGAATCGGGTATTGGAGCAACAGGTGTAAAATGTGTTACAATGAATGAGCCTTTTTTTCAAGGACATTTTCCGGGTAAGGCAGTAATGCCGGGAGTATTAATTTTAGAAGCTCTTGCTCAGATGGGAGCAATCTGTATGCTCACTTTACCCCAGAATGAAGGAAAAATAGTTTTGTTCGGCGGAATGGATAAAGTTAAATTCAAGCGTCAGGTGGTTCCTGGTGATGTGTTAACCTTAAAGGTTGAAATTACAAAAAATAAAGGGAGCTTTGGCGTTGGAACAGCAATTGCTTACGTGGGAGATAGGATAGCAACAGAGGCTATACTTACCTTTGCAATAACCTAAACGCTGGGACTTCGGCTTAAAGTAAATATAGAATCAGGATTTCATCTATACTATTATCAAGGAGAGCTAGGATGTTTAAAAAAATATTAATAGCAAACCGTGGCGAGATTGCAGTAAGAATTATCCGTGCGTGCAAGGAAATGGGGATTGAAACAGTTGCTGTTTATTCAGAGGCTGACAAAGACGCTTTGCATGTAATGTTAGCGGATGAAGCAGTATGTATTGGTCCTGCAAAATCCAAGGATAGTTATTTAAACATGCAGAACATAATCAGTGCGACTGTATTGACAGGAGCCACAGCAATACATCCAGGGTTTGGTTTCTTATCAGAAAATAGCTCCTTTGCAAGAATGTGTGAGGATTGCAATATCACCTTCATCGGACCAAAGGCAGATACAATAGATTTAATGGGTAATAAGTCAAGAGCCAGAGAAACGATGCAGCAGGCAGGTGTACCCGTGGTTCCAGGCTCCGACGGTGTAGTTGAGACGGTAAAGGATGCACTGGAATTAGCGGCAAAAATAGGATATCCGGTCATGATTAAGGCCAGCGCAGGTGGTGGCGGTAAAGGAATGAGAGCTGTATTTGAGGCAGAAGATCTGGAACGCTTATACCTGTCAGCCAAAGCGGAAGCAAAAGCTGCTTTTGGCGACGATAATCTATACATGGAGAAATTAGTCATTCACCCAAAACATATTGAGTTTCAGATTTTAGCGGATAGCTATGGTAATGTCGTTCACTTGGGAGAGCGTGACTGTTCGGTGCAGAGAAGAAATCAGAAGATGAT
>JASGEU010000151.1:0-23508 GCA_047606065.1 Mobilitalea sp. | reverse complement strand
TGTTTGCACTGGATGGAAGCAGGAAAATTGTTGTTGAGCAATTACTCCTTCTCCCCTTCAATCATTTACATATGCCACCTTCCGCAGAGCAGGGGGATGTTACCTATACTTGCAAAGATTTTGAAGTGTCTTTTCAACACCAGGATGGCGGCAGACATCTTACAGCACGTTCTATCTCTTCAAAATATAATTTTGAAGTTGATTTATTTCTAAATGAGCCACAGAATTCGTTAATTATAGCAACGCCTTTTTATGAAACGAATGAGTTTTATTTTAATCATAAAATTGGAGGAATGAATACAAAAGGGCGTGCACGTTTTGGTGAATTAGATATTGATTTCTCGGATGAATCCGCCTTTGGACTTCTTGACTGGGGTCGTGGGGTTTGGCCGTTTAAGCACGAATGGTACTGGGGTGCCGCATGTACTCGAAAGACAGGTCAAAATCTTGCTATAAATATCGGCTGGGGCTTTGGAGATACCAGTGCTGCGTCAGAAAATATATTCTTTCTAGATGGAATTCCTCATAAATTAGGTCAGGTTTATCTTGATCATTTTGATCTGGATGCGAAGGAATGGCATTTCAGTGAAAGCATGGGAAGGCTCAGTTTGAGTTTTAAGCCTCTTTATAATAGAATTACGGAGAATAAGGTTATATGGATTGATAATCATTGCGATCAGGTCTTTGGTGTCTTTACCGGAACATTAATTGGTGAAGATGATACTGTTCATACTGTTACGGATATGTATGGTTTCTTTGAACATGCGAGAAACCAGTGGTAGAAAGCCAGATTTTAAAAAATAAAAAGGAAATACGGGACAACACCTTCTCACACACAGATTGACCGGCATCTGGTTGATTCTGAATGACTGGGTCGAACATAAATGTTCGCTATAGTCACAGCAAAATCAACCAGATGCCGGTCAGACAGTACATTAATGAGAAGCTATCGTTCGGTATTTCCTTTATATACATTATCAATCTAACATATATTTTACTTAACACATATGAAAAGTTACAATCATGTTGTCTTTACGCCGTTAAAAAGTTCGTTTCGCAAATTCAACCGCTTCGGCAATATCTTCCTTATTGGGATGTCCCATTTTTAATACAAGAAATCCACCAGGAACCAGATGTTCGTCAACGACTTTTATTCCCTTTTCTTCAAGGGCTTTACGCACTGCATCCTGCCCTTGTTTCATGCTTGCACATGAAGTAATGAGGGCAACCTGTTTTGTCTTTGTACTGTCTAAAGCTTCAACAAATTTTAATAGTTCTGGCGCACATTGTCCTGCGTAAATACCACTTACTAAGTAAATTAACTCTGCATCTGCTGCTGTTGGATCAGTTACACTAACTGCTTTTAGTCCTTTTGCCTCTGCAACTGCATTTGCAATCTTTGTAGAATGTCCAGTTTTTGAAAAATAAGCAACTCCAATTTTACTCATGTTTAAGAACCCCCTTTAAAATAATATCACATTGTACTTGAAACAGTTCCTCAGCTTGTTGTAAATTTAAATCTCGTTGTCTTGAAATCATTAAATTAAAACCTAAAAAGGAACTCCAAATGGAAAATGCAGCTTTTTCAGTGTCCAAGTCTTTCATAATACCATTTTGTACATCCCTTTTAAAATTTTCACTTAAATAGGAAATCCACTGCGGTCTTTCCGGTGATTGTCTGCTGTATTTTTGAAGGACAATCAAATTATATTTTTCAGGTTCCTCAAAAGCCAATCTCATTACTCTATGAAATACACATAACATGTTGCTTACAGCATCCTTTGACTCATCCAGTAATTCGATGATTTGTGAATGCAGCCATTTTGTTTCATTTTCAACGATTGCATCTATTATTTCTTGTTTATCTTTGAAATGATAGTAAATCACACCGGTGGAATACTTCATTTTTTTAATAATCTTCCTAACTGAAACTTCCTCAAAACCTTCCTTCATCCCCATAAGTAAGGCGGTATCTAAAATTGCCTGGCGTACTCCATCGCTTCGCATCTTCTGTTCTTCTCTTGCCAAACTTTACTCACCTCTTTTTCAATGGGGTTTATTTTATAACACCGTTATTATAGTATTTATTTTCCATATTGTAAATACATTTGTCTAAAATTATATGATGCGCGTCATTTAATAATATATTTTTAATTTGGCAGCAGCAAGTGATTATTCTCTATTTTATCATCATATAGCATGTTATTAATATAACTAACGATTCTTTCCGGTTCTTCTGCTTTTCTCCAAAGTTGATACCCTTTTGAATTTAGAATTTCTTCCCTTACTGTATCCACTGAACCACCAAAATAATTTACGTTAAGTAAGCTCATGGTGGAGGACATCAGTAATATTTCCTCTTCAGAATATAAACCAGTACTAACTAGTGAGTTATATGCTCTATCATAAGATCTTGAGGCATAATGATCTCTGGCATATTGTTTAAAATCAAGTAAATTCTCATCCTTCTGATCTGTTGTCTTAGCCCAGCGATCAACGTCTACTTTTTTCGTTTGGTACTCGTATCCCTGTTCCTTTTGAAATTTAATTACACCATATTGTACCGGATAAGCGATAAGGGCACTTGTAACCACATCATAAATTGGATTCTCTTCTTTTTTAGTTGAGTTAATATCCTGAATATGAATATGTCCACTAAGAACTAACTGCAAATCACATTCTTCAAATACCTTGATTGCTTCTTCACTATTATCAAGGGTAAAGCCATAATTCATAACCAGTGTATGTCTTAGGAGGTTATGATGCATGACAGTTACAATCTGTACATTCTTTTCTTTTGCTAATGCACGGCATTCTCTGATCCAATTGAAGGTTTCTTCCTTTATTTTACCATTCGTGGCAGGAACTCCGTATTTATAATTAGTATCATAGATATTGGTGTCTAACATAAGTAACCATAAGTCCTCGGAGGGAGCAGCCAGGTAACTTAACGAATTTTCATCCCTGGATATAGCCTCATTATAACCTAAATTCCCGTATATTTGATCAAATTCATCACTTCCAATACTATCAACCTTATTCTGTTTGTCACCAAACAAACTTCTAGCCCAGGGATTTTGGATATCATGATTTCCTGGAATAACATAGACACGAGTGCCTGCTGTTTCCTCAAGTTTATTTAATTTCTTTGCTAATTCAGTATGACTTTCTTTCTCTCCATTATTTGTTAAGTCGCCGCTAAGGATCAGCACATCTGGCTTTTCAATATTCATATCATCAATAAAGGCATCTGTAATTTCATCAATATAATAAAGCAATCTTCCATCACCAGAGTTAAGGTATTTTTGATAAGCGTCTCCATCATCATGCAGTTCATTTGCCAGGTAATGAACATCTGTAGCAACATACATTGTAAGTTCCTCGCCTGTTTTTATTGGTTCCGGTGCTGAGTACTTTTGTTCCCTCTTACAACCAGTAAGCCCTAGTATTAAGAAAAATATCCATATGTATAAACCGAGTTTAGATAATGGAATACTTTTTATTTTTGTTGTCATTGCATCCCCCCGTTCTGTCGTAAGGTGTCTATTATGAATATAAGCAGGTCTATTACTTTAATCTGTTGAAAATAGAACTTTCATTCTTACACTTCATTCTGATTTTCCTACAACAAAATTCTTTTTATAAAATATAAGTTTCTATACAAAACCATGCTTGAAAACCTGCGGTTTCTTCGCTGCTTAGTTCTGATCACTTATAAATTATATTAAGTATCCTAATTCTAATTCATAATACTGTCAATCATAAGATTTAGCGTTAAAATTTCGCAACAGTTCACCTTATTTGATTTCACCTTATTATATGATACATAGTGAACTATTACAAAAATTCTTTTTCAAAAATTCCATTGTTAAAAATTCTACTATTCATTCGATACGGTTTGTGCTATACTCTGTAATTGGTATTAAAAATAGAACTTATTATTACCTGAAAGGCAGAAGAATATGTCATTTAGCACCCTTATGTATCATGAGATTAGAGAAAACAAAGATCATTTTCCTAATCACCTCTCCCCCATAGAGGTAAAACAGGCTTACGACGATAAGTTACCACCACCTCTATTTGTTACGCTTGAGAATTTTATTTTGCAAATGGAATATTTGCATGAAAACAATTATCATACGTTAACTCTTACAGAAATAATGAATTATTATTATCAAGGAGCAGAGCTTCCAGAGAAATCGGTACTACTAACCTTCGATGACTGTTATCAATCCTTAGCACTCTACGCATATCCTTGTTTAAAGAAGTACAAAATGAATGCTGTAGCATTTGTTGTATCAGGATGGTTAAATGATGAGCATAAACATTTTCAGCCGGAGAAATCTATCTGTTTATCAGTTGCTGATTTAAAAAAAATGACGGATGTTTTCGAATTTGCAAATCACAGTGATCTGTTTCACACTCGCATTAATCAAACGACCAGCCGTATGATGATAGCCAGTGATGAGGAACTTTCGTTAGATTTAGATCATTGTAATGGTAGCCCTATTGTTAGTGCAAAGAATGTTTTTGCCTATCCTTTTGGTCTATATACTGACCACAACGTTTCCTTCCTTCGTGAAAAAGGCTTTCGCCTTGCCTTTACCACACAGAAGGGCAGAAATGATCAAAACAGTAATCCACTTCTGCTCTATCGTAATGTAGTTCCTTACTTTATGGATTTATCTTCCTTTCAAGAGCTGGTTGGTTAGCTGATCCAATTTCAATGTTAAAATTGCAATGATTATCAATATATTTATTCAAAGGAGAATATAAAAATGAAAAAAATGATTTCTTTTCTACTATTATTAACCGTAGCTATTTCACTGGCTGCTTGTTCTAAAACCCCAAAGGATACGAAAGCTGAACCAACTACAGCTGTACAAACTCCAACTGAAAGTGCAACACCTACTACAGCTCCAACTGAAGCTGTAACTGACTTAACTCCTAGTGGTGAAGAAGTTACGATTGGAATACTTCCTGCTGAATCAGCAATTCCTATCATCTTAGCAAAAGAAAAAGGCTTCTTTGATGAAGTTGGTTTAAAAGTATCTATCAAAGCCTTCTCATCTCCAAATGATCGTAATATTGCAGTACAAGCCAAAGAACTGGATGCTACGATTGGCGATGTTATGACAGGTGCTGCTTTTGTAGATAAAGGAATTCCTATGAAAATAACTTCTGATATCAGCGAGGATTTTAAAATCTTATCCTCTCCTGATTCTGGCATTGAAAGTATGGAGCAATTAAGCGGTAAAAAGATTTCTCTTGTACCTAACTTTATTTTAGAATATATCATGGACGAATTTGCAAAAGAAAATGGTTTTACCTATGAAATCGTGGAAATCCCATCATTTGCAGACAGAGCGCAAGCTCTATTGAACAACCAAGTAGATGGTGTTGTATTTACAGAACCTCAAGCAGGCATGCTAGTGCAACAAGGTGCACATCTTTTAGGCAGCTCCAAGGAAGCTGGTATTAAAGGTGGTACTTTAATGTTTATGGAGGAAATGCTTACTTCTCGCCAAGGAGATATTAATGCCTTCTATCAGGCTTATAATAAGGCTGTGGATTACATGAATGAAACTGATGTAACAGAGTACAGTGAGATTTTAACTAATTATCAATTCCCAGAAGCAATCAGCGCATACCTCACCACGATGGCCGGTGATTTCCAGCATGCTGGTACAATCAGTGCTGAACAATTTGATAGCATAATCGCATGGACAAAGGAAAAAGGACTGATTGAAAAAATCTATACTTATGAAGAATTAACTGATTTCTCTTATCTGCAATAAACTGCTGATCGGATCTGCGGACGTTTATATAATTATTTAAGAATAAACTTAGTAAAATCCTCCTGACAATTACGATTAATTTCTGCTTTATCCTGCAAGAAATATGCTCGGTTGTCAGGAGGATTTTATAGTTCTAAACCATTAATGATTAACCTTTTTATTCCATTATTCTAATATTACTTTTTCAGCTACCTCTATTTCTTTTTATCCATGGTGTACATAATAACTCCAGTAAATCAAGTATTTTAAAAAGTAAGATACCAACAAATCCAAGCATCATAATACCAGCAAACATTTCTATATAATCCATACGAGTCCAGGCACTAATGATATAATATCCTATACCGTATTTTGTAGCATAATTCTCAGCATAAAATAAAGAAGCCAGGGATATTCCAATGCTAATTCTAAGTCCGGAGAATATCTGCGGCAGAATGGCAGGTATAATTAAATAACGATACTTTTGAAAGGTGGAAGCACAAAAACTATCCATCACCTTAAAATTAACAGCTTCAATGCGCTCAACTCCGTCACGCACCGATAAAATAATCTGAAAGATTATGATCCAGGTAACCAAAGTAATCTTTGAAGTATTTCCAAGACCAAACAAGATCATAAAGACTGGTAGAAAAGCTACTTTGGGAATCGGATAAATAAAATATAATAATGGTGAAAATAGTCTCTTACAGGTATTGTTTACACCTAGCAATATTCCAATCGGAACAGCGGGAATTAATGCGATTATTACTGCCGCACCTACACGTAAAATACTTGCGCCACAATGTTGTACGAGGATATAAGGTGTACTAATTACCTGTTGCATTGCCTCCACTGGGGAAGGGATGGTATTGGTTTTCAATAACAGATGACAAATCTCCCATACAATTAGAAAACTAACAAATCCAATTAGCTGACTCTGTCCCAGATTAATTCGCATTCTACTTCTTTGACTTATCTCTAAGCTTTTTTCTTGATTTGAATTGAGTCCGTTTCCTTGTCTTGTATCTGATGTTTTCTCTATATTCTTTTGTGTTTTCATTCTTCTGCTCCCACCTTTAACAACTTTCTGAATCGAATACATTCCTGATAAAAATCAAGTTGTTCTCTAGGGTTTTCTATAGAATAATACGGGTTATCCCATTGTGAAACCGTACCGTTATCTTCAAGCACCAAAATAAAAGCACCCAGCATAAGCGCTTCCTCAATATCATGGGTTACAAACACCATCGTTGAGCTTCTTCTGTGCTGTTCACGCAGAATTAAAGTTTGCAGTTCTTCCTTCGTCATTGCATCTAAGGCGGAGGTAGGCTCATCCATTAGCAGTAGATCTGGTGCACTTATTAAGGTTCTTGCAAGAGCCACACGCTGTCGTTCACCCCCACTTAATTCGTGCGGATATTTATCTTTATGCTCTAAAATTCCCATATCGTTAAGTAAACCTGCAATCTCAGCCTGTCTTTCCTTTTGACCATGTAATTTCAGTGGCATGGATACTGCCTCATTTACCGTTTGCCATTGAAAAAGTCCCAGCTCTTGAAACAGAAAAGCTGTCTTTTTTCTTGGTTTCTCTATTGTTTTTTCATCAATTATTATCGAACCGCTATGAGGTTTTAGAAATCCGGCCATCAAATTAAGTAAGGTAGTCTTTCCTGAACCAGATTTGCCAATCAAGGCATAAGAACTGCCCTGCTCAAGTTTCAACTGGACATTACTAAGTACCACTTTATCTTTATAAGAAAAGGATACTTGATCTATGGTGATAAAGTTCTTTTTCATACTAGATAACTCCTTTATTTCCTTCAGCAATCTTTTCTTTCGTTTTTTCATCAATCAGAGTCCTTAAGGTCTTTAATAGTTCACCCTGTTCAAAATACTCTTTCCCATATTCAAGATTAAACTTATAATCAAAATCCAAAGGATTCTCACCCTGATTATGCTGAATTATGGTTTCTGCCTTATCCAGTGCTTTCACCAGCTTTGCTTCCGGAGTCATATTTTCGTTATATTCCAACCAAATCTTCATCATCCTGTCTGCCTGCTCTTCTGGTAAAAGGGAGAAGACTTCCTTTGCTGCCTCATATTCTATCTGGTACTTGTCCTCTTTATCCGGTCTAAGAGCTGCAGAGATATCTCCCTCATAAATCTCACCAATATCATGAATAAGGCACATTAGTAACAGCTTGGCTAAATCAATCTCGGTATTTTTATCTAATAAAACCCCGGCGAACAGTGCGAGTCTCCAGGAATGCTCGGCAGTACTCTCCCTTCTGCCACTACTTGTCCACGCTGTGCGAACCACTGATTTAAGTTTTTCTGCTTCTTCAATAAATGTCACATATTGCTTTATATCCATAAAAATATAATACCTTTCTAAGGTTAATTTTTATAATACAGGATGAAACGACAAGTCGTATCATCTTGTCAAGTATTTCTGTTTGGCAAGAGACAATAGTTACTTCAATCTAAATATATACGTCCTAGTATACCTCTATTATAAGGATTATTCAATCAATCTAAATTGACCTCTTATTTCTTATCAACTTTATTTATCAAATTAGAAAAGATAATTGATATCACAGTATATAAACTATATAATGTTACCATATATTTCGCATAAATAGTCTGTCAAGAAAAACAGCTGTTTCAAAGTCACATTCAAGGAGAAGCATAATTTGAAAAAGTACTTAAGTAAGAAATATGCGCTAAACATTTTTCTTTTTACATTATCATTTATTACATACCTGGTATTAAACTTCGTAGATGAATTTGATGGCAAGTACGCATTATTTACCAAAGAATTTGATATGTTATTATTTATAATTTTTGAAATACTTTTGTTCTTTGTAATATTAAAAAACATTAGATTAATGATTTATGCCGAGGGGAATCCTATGGTTAGTTTCTTTGTAATAATAATTCTAATTGCTATTTCTTTATTCTCTTTTTACAAAGTTGGGCGAAATATACCTGACTTATCAAGAGATATAATTGAAGGAACAGTAACCAATTCTTTCGAAATCTCTGATAAATCATATGTAGATAAAGGTCGCCTAGGAAATTCAAAATATTATCTTATAGGTACCACATTAGAGGGAAAGGAAATAACATTTGAGATTGGCTCTTCAACTTACTGGGAGTTATTTATTATTAATCCTGCTAAAGTAATAGAAATTGAATACTGGAAACATAGTGAAACTTTATATGGCTGGAAATTAGTTATAAAAAAGCATAGTTAAATAAGGATTTTCTTTATTTTACGCTTTTAAGTTACCCAAAGGATTGCTGGCCAAACATAGCTGTTTTTAATATCAGTTCCGCCAAGTCCTTCGTAGACTTCTTCATACCACTTTCCAACCATTTTTTTATAACTCCTACCGCACCACTGGCTAAAAAGCAAAATACGAAATCCATATCCTCCTTGCTTAGTATCTTGGTTCCTGGTAAAGTTGAAAAATGTTGATTGCCTATGATATTAATTAATTCCTGCTGAAATTCAATATCACCCTTTGAGTTCAAAAACAAATCGAATAGCTCTGCATTTTCAGCAATATAAATAATGATATTATCTATCATTTCTATATGAGTGCTTGCTTTATTGTTATAATCAAAATTGTTCAGATATCGATTAATGTCATTCAGTATTTCGTTTTCTATCTGCTTTAAGAGGTCGTACTGATCTGTATAGTGAGCATAAAATGTGGCACGGTTTATATCTGCTCCTTCACAAATTTCTTTAATCGTAATTTTAGATATCGGTTTCTGCTTCAGCAAACTTACAAAGCTATTTCTTATCACCATCTTCGTATATCTCACTCTTCCATCTACTTTCTTTTCCACATTAATCCTCCATTCTAAAACTCTATAATTTTAAAATATAATCGTATCTATTTAAATCCAAGCTCGTAAATCTGCATTTTTCTCTTTGTTTACCGCTTTCCATATGGAATATTCAAGAGAAACTACCTTTTGTTGCATCTTATATAAAATTATCCTTCGATAGCAAGCTTACAACCTAGTTCTTACTATTTTTAAATGGTTTTGAACAGTTAAATATGATTTAATTAAAAATTTCTAAAGTATCCAACAGATTTTCTTTAAGTGTTGGATAACTTTCGTTTCATTTTAATCTGATCATTGTGTTTCTACCATGATGTAAGTATACTATTTAAATGTAAATTATTCAACACGATGTATACTAACTGGAGGATGCTATGCCATTAATTGAATTTCAGGATATAAAAAAAGAATATAATATAGGTGATATGAAAATAACTGCGGTAGATAACTGTAGTTTTTCTATTAATAAAAGCGAATTTGTAGTTATTCTTGGACCATCAGGTGCAGGAAAAACAACGGTATTAAATCTACTTGGCGGTATGGATAAGCCAAGTGATGGAAGCATTGTAGTAGATGGAAATGAAGTACACAAATTTAAAAAGAAAGAACTCATTAATTATCGCCGGAAGGACATTGGATTTGTATTTCAGTTTTATAATCTAGTCGGCAATTTAACCGCCCTTGAGAACGTTGAGCTTGCCTGTCAAATCTGTCCTAATTCACTGGAACCGGGAAAAATACTGGAGCAGGTCGGACTTAGTGAGCGTATGAATAACTTCCCTTCTCAATTATCAGGTGGTGAACAGCAAAGAGTCGCCATCGCCAGAGCAATTGCTAAAAATCCCAAACTATTATTATGTGATGAACCGACTGGAGCTCTTGATAGTCTTACCGGACAGCGAATCATCGAGCTTTTACAGACTAACTGCAAAGATATGGGAATGACTACCGTCCTAATCACTCATAATGCGGTGATAGCAGAAATTGCTGATAAAGTTATAAAAATAAAAAATGGTACGGTGGAAGAAGTTATTCTCAATGATCACCCGAAAAACGCCAATGAGATTGTGTGGTGATTGGCATGTTATATAAAAATACGTTAAAAAAGATAAAAAGATCCTTTGGGCGATACATCTCCATTTTAATTATTGTAATGATTGGGGTAGGATTTTATGCCGGTATCCAAGCCAGTGCACCCGATATGCTTGCTGTCGCTGATGAATATTACTCTGACCAGCAACTAATGGATTATAAAATAGTCAGTACCATGGGATTAACAAAAGATGATGTATCCGCTCTTACCTCTCTTCCCGGAGTGTCTAAGGTAATTCCAAGCTACTCCCTCGATATATTAAGTAACGAAAAGGCTCTTCGTATTATGGCCTTGGAGGATACAGTAAATACCGTTAAACTGATCACTGGAAGGATGCCTTCTTCTGAGCAGGAATGTCTTGCAGATGATAGAAGTTATAAGGTAGGTGATGTAATTCAAATTACCGATGATATAACGGATAAGCTGGAATTTACAGAATACACAGTTGTTGGAACTATTGAATCAGCTTTATTTCTTTCCAAAGATTATGGCAGTACAACAATCGGGGATGGAAAGCTCTCCTCCTATGTCTTCATTAACAAAAATTCTTTTCTCCTGGATGCCTACACCGAAATCTACCTTCAAGCAAATGTACCATCAGATGCCTATGCTTATTCAGATAAGTATGAAGCTATCTCTCTATCTATAAATGATTCTCTTGTTAATATAAAGTCTGATAGAGAAGCTGCCCGTTACCAAGAAATCTATGATACCGCCAATCAGGAAATTACTAAGAATGAAGATAAATTTCTTAAAGAAAAATCCGAGGGCGAGCAGGCTCTTGCCGATGCAAAGATAGAGTTAGATGATAATGCAAAGAAACTAAAAGATGGTAAAGCTGAGCTTCTTGAAAATGAATCAGAATTAAAGGAGAACGAAGAAAAGCAAAAGGATGAATTTAAAGACGCAAAAGAACAAATTGCTGATGGCTGGCAGAAAATTGATGCAGCCCTTGCACAACAGGGCATCCAGCAATCTAAGCTTGATACTATTCTATCTCAATTGGACACAGGTATTGCAACCCTGGAAACCCAACTTAGCCAGATACCTGCCGATAGTACAGAATATGCGCAGTTACAAGCAACCCTTGAGCAGCAAGTGATTGCAAGAGATGGATTAATTCAACTAAAAGAATCCATCCAAGCTTTGACGGAGCAGGAAGCAGAGCTTAATCAGGGAATAGAAACCTTCGAAAGTGAAATTACCAAAGCAAAAAATAAGATTGAAAAAGCAAAAACAGAATTAGCAGATAATGAAGCAAAACTTTCCGACGGTTATGAGGAGTATAATGAAAATCTTGTAAAATTTAATGACGAGATCGCAGAGGCAGAAGGAAAATTATCCGATGCTAAGGAAAAGCTATCAGAAATCGAACATCCAACCTGGTATATCAATGATCGTGATGCTGTTGTCGGATATACTGATTTAAAAAACAGTATTGATGTTGTAAGTTCCGTTGCAGTCGTCTTCCCTTTTTTATTTATAGCCATTGTAATATTAATGACTTCCAATTCCATGGCAAGAATGATTGCTGAAGAACGTGGTGAGCTTGGTACTTTAGCATCTCTAGGATATAAGGATGAAAGCATCATCGGTACTTACCTCTTCTATGTTCTATCCGCTACTACCCTTGGTGCGGTTATTGGATTTTTTGTTGGGTGTATTATTATTCCCCCTCTTATTTATTCCAATTTCCAATTTGTACTTCCCGAGCTTATTCTGCAATATGATGGAACCGTATTTATCCTTATCCTAGCGACTGCTCTAACTTTAATGACTATAGTTACACTTGTTGCTTGTCATCGAGAACTGCGTCATTATCCTTCGGTATTAATGCGTCCCATTCCTCCGAAGAACGGTCAGAAAATACTGCTTGAACGAATCGGTTTTATCTGGAAGCATCTATCCTTTACCTGGAAGGTTACCTTTCGTAATATGTTCCGATATAAAAAAAGGGCTTTGATGACCATCGTTGGTGTAGCCGGTTGTTCTGCTCTTCTATTGGTAGGCTTTGGTATACGAGATAGTATGAATGGAATTGCAGAAAGGCAATATGAAGAAATCTTCGAATATGACAATATGATTGTATTGAAGAAAGAAACGAAACAACTGGATAACGAAGTTGAAAGTCTTTTAACGAACGAAGATATTACTAACCCCTTATTATTAAAACAATCGGCTATTAAATGCGAGGTAAACTCCAATTCCATTGATGCATTTTTGATTGTACCAGAGAATATTGAGACATTTGAAAAGCATTTTCATTTATTTGAAACAGAGAATTCTACAGCTGTCTCCATCGCAGATGGTATAGTAATTTCACAGAAAATCTCTGATAAGCTTAAGCTTAACATTGGTGATAACTTTACTTTGAAGGACAGTGATAATAATCTATACACAATACCGGTCGCTGCTATAACAGAGAATTATCTCTCGAACTATGTTTATATTACCAGTGAACAGTATCATACTATTTTTAATGAAGAACCGCTTTACAATACGATTGTATCAAGTTATAGCGGTGATGAAACAACGATGGCAAAACGCTTAATTGACAATGATCAGATCGTAAATGTTATTTTAACCTCTGACATTATGCAGACTGCTTTAGACAATAATAAAAGTCTGAATGGAATTATTACACTTCTTGTTGTTGTCGCATCACTGCTTGCTATCATTGTCCTTTATAATCTTACATCAATTAACATTAGTGAGCGTACTCGTGAAATTGCAACACTAAAGGTTCTGGGTTTTCGGGATGATGAAACAAACGGTTATATTTACCGAGAAGCCTTTATTTTAACCTTAATCAGTATTGCTTTCGGCTTGGTTCTAGGCATCATTCTCCATGGATTCGTTATAGGCGCAATTGAACGAGATGCTATGGTTTTGATGAGAAAAATACACTTGATTAGCTTTATACTTTCAGCAATTATGACCATTGTATTCTCCAGTTTAATGCAAATTGTAACCTACTATAAATTAAAAACCATTGATATGATTCAGGCTTTAAAATCAGTGGAGTAAAACAAGCTGAATTAACAAGTCGTTTCACTTGTCATGAATAATAAGGCGTGTTGTAAAACTAACATTTTAAATTAGTTTTACAACACGCCCCTTGTTTTTTATAGCTGTATTTATGAAATCACTCATTATATCCTACACGCGAACTCTAAGCTTTCCATATACAAACTCTACCATCAATTCTTTAACGGTGCTGCCAAATCTCTCGTTATTAAATATATTTTATTTGATTCTAATTTTTTAAATCAATCTGAGGTACATATAAATCTTTCATACCAGTTACATCTGGTGTTTTAACACCACTTTCGTTACAATCACCAGCAATTACCATAGTGCCATCTGATTTCAATCCAATAGAAAAATATTCTTCTACCGCAATGGCAACAATATCCTTCCATTCTTGTACATTCATCTGTCCATAGTTATTCTGCCCTGCTGCTACTACTGTACCATCACTTTTTAGACCAAGGGTGCAATAGCGGGAGGTAGAAATAGCAATGATGTCTTTCCAATCTGATACCTTACCCACGCTCAAACCTGTTGAAATTACAGTTCCGTCCTCTTTTAATCCTATGATTGCTTTATCCGCAGATATGGCAACGATATTGGTCCAATTTGATGTATCTATCTTACCAATATAGTTAAAACTTTTACTAATGACAGTCCCATCCGACTTAATCCCAACTGCATATGCCTGTCCATCCTTTACATCGACTAGATCATTCCACCCATTTAGCCTCACAGTACCATCTTCGTAACCTGGGTATGCTGCATATACGCTTCCATCTCCAGTAAGACCAATAGCAGTTTGCGGATAAAATTCATCAAAGGATATAATATCCTTCCAAATCGAAACCGATTCTACAACGTTAGCCATTGCATATGTTCGTATATTACTGGAATTTAAGAAATCTTCTTTTGTTTCAGTGCTGGTTGTGAGTATAGTACCTTCTTTTGTCAATCCTTCTATAGAAGCTCCGCCGCTGCAGATAGATTTTACATCTTTCCAAGCCTCTAGCTTTGAATAATTACTATTATCTCCGCTATAAGACATTTGGACGCTGCCATCTGATGTAATTGCTGCAGCAAACCAGATTCCATTACAGATATATGAACCATTTATCAAATATCGTAATTGCTGCAGCAAACTCTTTGAATCCTTATAATCATCTAATCTTCTTAATATCCCCATTGCTTGAGGATAATGCTTTTCCTTAATAAAAGCCATAGCCTGCTGATATTCCTCTGCTTCTGATGGCTGTATGGCAGGTTTCAGTGCAGAGGTTGTCGGTTCTTGTTTTGCAGGTGTTTGAATAGATGATGCGGTACTTGTGTCTGATTGCTCTTGTATTTTATTAGAACACCCTGCTAATATAAATATTAAAAGAATAAAAATTAATGCCTTCTTCATAAGTACTCTCCTTCAACAGGTAAAAAATGTATACAGTAAGACTGTATATAATATCAATTCACAAATCAAGTTAATAATTTCAGAAATTTATTGTTATAGATTTAATCTTTTATCATCCGAATTTTGTCTCCTCGCTAAGTAGGTCTTCCTTTTATTATGATGTATTATTACTCGTCTTCTTTGTCCAGCAACTCCTTCAACTTCTCCTTTTCATCCGCAGATAATAAATCCAGCAGATAATTACGGCTTTTGCCCTGCATCGCTTCATATTGCTGTTTCGTTCGTTCCTTTGCATTCTCAATCTCTATCTTCAGATCGTTAGCCGACATGATATAACTGCCTGTCCCTCGAATAATGATCTGCTGTAAACCATCCGATGTCGCAACTGTGATATTATATTTTTTCTTATTATCGTGTGCAAATTTTTCAATATACTGATCAGCAGTTTGTGCTTCTCTTGTGTAAACCATATGAATATTCAGATAATGGATTACTTCTTCTGCATGACCTTGAACCCGATAAGCATCAAATACAACAATAATATGGCATTTTCGAATTCCCTGATAGTTACTTAGGGTCTCAAGCAAACTTATTTTAGCGGCATCCATATTTTTCTCTGCCAGCTCGGCAAGTTCCTGCCAGGCATAGATAATATTATAGCCATCGACTAAAAGATATTCTTCCTTCGTTTCCTTTGGTACACTGGTTGTGGGTCCTGAAGCATAATAACTTTCATGGGCAGTACGAGTTTTCTTCCAGATAGACTTCTTACCCTGATTTGCATAGGCGGTGCTATTGATTATCTGATCAATTTCTTCCAGACTAATCCATCTCTCTTCTGCTTCAACAGGCTTAATGACTGCTATTTCTTGCGGCGGATTCTCCTTTATTTTAAGATATCCCTCCAAATGCATATAATTTTTGACCTCATTCCAAGGAACTAAAAATCCAGCCCCATGAGTACAAAAGACAGAACTCGTCGGATTCCCCATGTCATGCTCTGGATAATAACCTATATTATCAATGATCTCTATGGCATTATGACAGGGTTCATAACCTTTTATTGTACAAACTAATCTGCCAAGACCTTTGGTATAAGCAACTACTTCCTTCTGGTAATTTCTCATGGTAATGACAGGTGCACTTCCGGTAAGTACCGCGGTTTCACCATCTGTATGGGTAATTTCACATATGCCTGACATCTTTTCAACGTCTGTCATAGCTTTTCCAACCATCTTCTCCGGTAACTCAAGACGAAAAGAATAGTATGGTTCCAGTAAAACGGACTTTGCTTCCATGAGACCCTGTCGCACAGCTCGATAAGTTGCTTCTCTAAAATCTCCGCCTTCAGTATGTTTATTGTGTGCTCTACCTGATACTAACGAGATTTTCATATCCGTAATTGCTGAACCTGTGAGTACTCCTTTATGAACTTTTTCCTCCAGATGGGTCAAAATTAGTCTCTGCCAGCTTTTACCCAAGATATCCTCACTGCAATTAAGTTCAAATTGAAGACCACTCCCCTGTTCTCCCGGCTCCAATAATAAATGAACCTCTGCATAATGTCGTAATGGTTCAAAATGTCCTACACCTTCAACTGTATTCGCTATGGTTTCTTTATATACAATCCTTCCTGCATCAAAATCTACCTTAATTCCAAATCGGCTTAGAATCATACTTTGAAGAATTTCCATCTGTACTTCACCCATAAGCCCAGCTTGTATTTCTTGCAGAAGTTCATCCCACACAATATGAAGTTCGGGTTCCTCTTCCTCCATCTGCCGAAGCTTTGGTAACATCATTTTAGGGTCGCAGCCTTCTGGGAGTAAAATGCGATATGTCAGTACAGGCTCTAAAATTGGTGCTTGGGTCGCTTCTTCGATACCAAACCCTTCCCCGGGTAATGTCTTTGTAAGCCCTGTTACCGCACAGATGGAGCCTGCTTCCAATTCTGTTACTGCATCAAATTTTACCCCTGAGTACAAGCGTATTTGATTGATTTTTTCTTCCCAATGTTCACTTTTTAAGACATCCTTAACCTTTAGCATTCCACCCGTCAGCTTGAGATGCGTTAAGCGATTTCCCTGTTCATCTCTGGTGATTTTAAATACTTTTGCACCAAATTCCTGTGGGTAAGATGATATGGTTGAAAATGTTTGAATTCCTTCTAACAGTTGTTCAATTCCTTCCAATTTAAGTGCAGATCCAAAATATGTGGGAAATACCTTACGTTCACGAACTGCTTTTTGAATATAGGAAGTTGTTATTTTACTGGTTTCTAAAAATTCTTCCAACATAGTTTCATCGCATACGGCTACTTGTTCATAAAAGCCAGATTTTTTTTCAGCTGTAAAATCAATACAGTTATCATCCAACTGTCTCTTTAAATCTATTATAATCTTTTCTTTCTCCGTTCCCATTTGATCCATTTTATTTACAAATAGGAACACCGGTATTTGATATAACTCCAGTAATCTCCACAAGGTTAACGTATGTGCCTGTACCTTGTCCGCTCCACTGATCACTAAGATAGCATAATCAAGTACTTGAAGTGTTCTCTCCATTTCTGCCGAGAAATCAACATGACCGGGAGTATCAAGTAAAGTAATCTGTATATCCCCGAATTCAAATATTGCCTGCTTTGAAAAAATAGTAATCCCTCGTGCTCGTTCAAGTTCAAAGGTGTCTAAATAGGCATCTTTATTATCCACTCTCCCTAACTTTCCTATTTTCCCGCACTGATATAGGATTCCTTCTGATAAGGTTGTTTTGCCCGCATCCACATGAGCTAATATTCCAATGGTTAATTTCTTCATATTCTATGTTAAACCTCTATAGTAACAACTTAACAGCTGCTCTTTGTCCAAAATTTATTCATTCTATCTTATGATAACAGCTCTTTTCTATAATTACAATTTAAACAACAAATTTAACGATGACTAAAAGTCAGAGCATATTGTTAACACTCCCTTTGACTTTCATCCTAACTATTGATTGTCCCCTTTTCTCCATAGAAAATAAGATCCGCTGGCAGATCTGTTGTATTTTAGGTACTGGAGCTGCTGCGCATTTTTTATGATTCCTTTGTATTCTCATTATCACAATTCTTCACCTTTGTAATTTTAATCCATGCGGATAAGCCTCCTTCAATCCCACAGAAAGCAAATACACTTAGAATTAATGTATCCGGTTCAACACTTGTCTTATAGGTTATATATAAGCAAGCACAGGTAAAAAGAATTAAATAGATAAACATACCAACCAGTATTACTTTTGTATAATTGCTTTTCTTTTTGTGTCTCACATAATCACCTGATTTCTAAGAAAACATCAAACGGTTTACATTATTATATTATGTTAATTACAATTATCTGTTACAAACTATTCCTTCAGGGTAAATAGTCTATTAAAAGATAAAAGATCAAACAACCAGTCATTTCACTTATCATAAACAAAAAATACATCTATATCCATCTCTTTACATTCCTATGTGAAATATTTTAAGAGAGTTATATAGATGTATTTTTATTCATGACAAGTGAAACGACTTGTAGTTTCATCTTGCTTGACTGTTATATATTAAGTTGGTAATTATTCTGGATTATAACTTTTTATCTACATAGTATTACCTGAACAGTTCCTATATTGTTCTGTGTGTTGTAATGGTTTCTTTAATTCCATCTGATACTGGAATATTACCTTAATTATATCGAACTGCCTTTACTGGTGTTCTATAATTATAGTTTGATATTCGAATACCAGTTGATGGACTGCTGGCACTGATAACCTTTCCATTTCCTATGTAAATTGCCACATGATTAATGGTACCATTTCTTGAATAGAATACTAAGTCACCAGGCTGTAACTGACCCATTGAAATTCGATCTCCCGAGTTTGCTTGCGCTCTAGAGGTACGTGGTATGCTAATTCCAAAATGAGCAAATACGGATTTAGCGAAGCCTGAGCAATCCGCACCATTGGTTAAGCTGGTACCGCCCCATACATAAGGATTACCCACAAATTGCACTGCATAAGATGCAATTTTACTACCTAAAGAGGAACCACTTGAAGTAGCTGGATTAGAGTTACTGCTCTGATTATTATTCGAGGATGAGTTTGATCCCGAATTTGATCCTGAATTTGTGCCAGAAGAGTTTTGTGCAGCTGCCTCTTCTTCAAGACGCTCTTGCTCTTCTTCGATTGAGATTGCCTCTTCATATACAGTTGCAAGTTTCACATAATCGGTGGAAACATAACCGTATTTGTCATCTTCAAGAGCTATCTTAGCCCAGCCCTCTTTCTCACTAACTACATTATATTCATCGCCAATGGGAATTAAGGTTATAACCTCTGACTCTAAAGAAGCTTTCTTTCTTACCTTTAAAGTGGTTGTATTTACCACCGCTGTTTTTGTACCTGTTGATTTTGCAACCTCTACGGCCTTATCACCTGTTACAAGGAATTCCGCTTTTATGTACCCTTTTACTGAACCTGACTTAATCTGATACCAGCCATCCTTTTCTTTTATAATGGTTGCTGCAGCATCATCGTAAAGTTTACCTAAGATTTCTCCCTCTTCACTTGCCTTACTTCTTATATTTACATAGCTGGATACTTTTGCAAAAGCCAGCTGATTATGTACTTTTATTTCATCCAGTATCGACTGAACTGTATTTAAATTTGATGGATCCGCAGTTGTATAGAACTCGTCTAATGCTAGCGTAATTCCTGCTACAGGCTCTTCGGAAGCTTCCGCGCTTACCGCTTTACCTGCAAATGCAAGTGCCCCAATTAATGTGTATGAGGCTATCTTAAGTATTTTCATCCGTGACCTCCTAGGTATTTATTACGAAATTGTTAACTTTATTACAAAGTCATTATACTCCGTATCTCCTAAAATATCATGATGTAAATAATGGTAATTTGAAACTCAGAATCAGTAAGAATAATAAAAATCAGCTGTGAAAGCTTGCTTTCTAAAGATAATTTTTAAGTATTTTTGTTTAGCGAAGCCAAACATCGAGAAAACCATCGGTTTTTGAGCCTGGTTCTAAATAATACTGTACTTCTTACACATCAAGAAGTACTAACAAATCCCCGTACCCTTCCTTCTCCATTTCCTCAACCGGAATGAATTTCAGTGAAGCACTATTAATACAGTATCTTAAGCCACCAAGCTCTCTTGGCCCATCTTCAAACACATGTCCCAAATGTGCATCACCAGTTTTACTTCTTACTTCCGTTCGAATCATTCCGTGTGTATAGTCCACAATATTATGAATAGAGGCTTTATCAATTGGTTTCGAAAAGCTCGGCCATCCACAACCGGATTCAAATTTATCACTGGAGATAAATAAGGGTTCTCCTGTCGTTATATCCACATAGATACCTTTTCGAAACTCATCATAATAGTCATTGTGAAAGGGTCTCTCAGTGGCATTATTTTGAGTCACTTCGTATTGAATTTTGGTAAGTGTTCTTTCTAATTCCTCTTTTGATTTCTTACTATATTTTTTATCATCACTCATAGGTTTCACTCTTTCATAATTTAGCGTAAACATTGTAGGAACCGACTTAGTATTTGAAAATATTGCAACAAACATTCTAAATATTTTGTTAAAACCAAATTCTACAACTGTAGTTTACTTCAAATTCCTTTAATTTTACTTATATCTTCTGGTAAATAATATCTTTCGTTATCCTGTGTCTTATTTTTATATTCAATTGCAGCTTTGGGACGACCACTCATACATTTATTTTATATATGCAGATCCAACCAGATATTCTTTTCTTCAAATCCATATTTTAAATAAACAGGACGGCCCATTTCGGAAGCTCCTAGCCAAAGCTTATGTACGTTTCTTTCTTTTGCTTCGCCAATTAGTTTATCCAGTAAAGAAGATGCGATACCTTGACCACGGTACTCCGGTGCGGTATACATATTGGTAATATAGCCTTTGATACCACTTTTATTTGTGAAGGAAGGTGGGAATTCATAGAATACAATTGCGCTGGTTGCAATAATTTTATGATCATCCTCAACCACCCATTCCACCATCGTTCCATCGCTCATTTTCTTTTCAAAGAACTTATGCATTTCTTCCGTAGTATCTTCCGCGGGAGAAATTCCTTCATCGATTAATTGCTTTTTTCTAAGTTCTACTAATGTATCAATTTCATTCAAAGTTGCGATTCTATATGTCATGCAACAACCTCCCGGAAATATCTTGTTTTTAATTACCTAATTTTAGCATACTAATACAATTTACGCAAACAAGCATAAAGTGATTTCTATAAGGCAGAAAACGCTTCATGCTTGTTTACACAATTATATTCTGTTATGAAATACCAATTCCAGCTGCATATTCTAGCTTGTAAAACTATATTATAAATACCTTTTATACTTCCTGCATCATCTTCCAGGGCACTATCTTCTTAATTCTAATCGAACATAGACCTGCAATCAGTGTTGCCCACAATACGATTGTGATTACTACTCCAATCATTGCTGCAAAACTTACATCCATACCACTTTTCTCAATACCAAACGCCGAAAGGCACAGGATAAAGGATGGTTCGACACCAAACCATGCTAATATACTACCAAGGATACTGCCAAGGAAAACAATTGGGATATAACTCATTATAGTCTGAAGCATCAATTGACCAGTGGTATATCCTAAAGCCTTATAAATTCCTAACTGTTTCTGGTCTCTTACCAGTTGAATCTTAATTATCAATACCAATATTAAAGCAATTGTCAATATCACAACTCCAATCATCACTCCACATAATAACTTCATTGCAGTTGCAATAGATCCTAAAGAGGTTGCAATATAATTAACATAGTTGGCGATATCAACTTGTTCTTCTGTTAAGGAAACTTTTAATTCTTGCAACAGATTGTTTAAATTGCTGTTTTCAACTGCATAAATATATAATCCAAAGGATCTGCTATCAGGATTTATCCGTGTTAGTCCGTCCTTCGTCATCATACCTGTTCTTCCCAGCTGATTTAAGCCCTGGCTCTCACCGACCAGCAGGTAATCTGTGCTTTTTCCATTCAACTCTAAATAAACCACATCACCAATTGATACGTTCAGATGCTCCGCCATAATTGATGTCAACATAATCTCATTATCATAGGTCGGTCTTCTTCCGCGTACGATAGTATCCGTTCTCAGTTTATCCGTCCGATCATAAACATCTAAATTGACAGAAACTTCTTCGCCGTTTGCTTTACATATTATATTGACAGAATTGCATTCAATCACATATTGGACACCGTTATTTGCTAATACCTTCTGTTTTGTTCTTTCAAAGTTATCTATATAATTACTGTTTTCATTATCTTTCATTTTAATAAGAATATCGGGTTGTTCAATACCTGCAATTGCAACTAGTTTATCTGACCTTATTGCAAAATTCTGATAAACACTAATTGCTTCATTTGCACAAAAAGATAGAATGACAATGATAAAACAGATAATAAGGTTTTTCTTTTTATGAAAAAAAATACTCTTCATTCCAATTGCAGTATTAATCGGTAACGCTATTTTAGCCAATTGAATTCGATTTTTCTTAAAATTATGAGAATTTATTCCATTACGCAATGCGTCCAGTGGTGTAATCCGTTTGAATTTCAAAGAGCAAAGAAGCACCGCCAAAAGAACTAAAAGCATAATAACAAAAATACTGATAAGCGCACTAGTAACATCAAAATTCATCTCCCACAGTAACCCTATGGAGGAGGATAAGATAGTGCCAACCACATTGGCAGCACTGATGGCACAGATTAGACCTGCACAAACTGCAAATATGCTGATCATCATGAACTCAAGTATAGTTGCTATCGTCATTTGAGAACTGGTATACCCGGAAGCCTTTAACATTCCTATGTTCTTCATATTCATTTCTATAGAATTACTAATATTAAAATGAACAATAATCAGGGATATTATAATTAATAAGCTTGAAAATACCGTTAAAATACCCATAATGATACTAGCCGTTATACCTGCACCATATTTCATTACAGCATAATTTGTTGCCCAGTTCACTGCATATTCAAAATCCGGTATTTCGTTACCCAGGACCTGATTCATTCTATTTTCGAATTCCTCCGTATCACCGCCTGTGGTTAAATCCAAACGATAAAATTGTCCCAGATATGCCGCTTGCTCTGATATTTCGTCAAACGCCTCTGTAGATATAAAGCATTTTTGAGCCGACATGTTGGTAGGCGTTGAGAACATTACATCTTCTGTAAAACCATATACTTCAAAGGTATAAGTGGAATCATTATATACAAGATTAATATGATCCCCAGTCTTATACCCTTCGCC
>JASGEU010000150.1:0-20670 GCA_047606065.1 Mobilitalea sp. | reverse complement strand
GAGGTGATTTTCTTGAGTAAGTCATTTGAGGAACTGGCAGTCGCTCATCCGTGCTTTTCAACAGGTTCAAAGATAAACAAAGGCAGAGTGCATCTGCCGGTGAGTCCCGGCTGCAATATAGACTGCAGCTTCTGTGATAGAAAGCTGAACAATATTGATAATCGGCCCGGTGTAGCTTCTGCGATTATATCTCCAGCTGAAGCTGTGGAGGTTGTCCGAAAAGCCGTTGCTCTATGTCCTGATATTACCGTTGCAGGAGTCGCAGGTCCTGGAGATACATTGGCAACAACCTTTGCACTTGAAACATTTCAACTGATAAAGCAGGAATTTCCTGACATTATCAAGTGCATGAGTACGAATGGTCTGCTGCTGCCTGATTATGCTGATCAAATTATTGAAGTAGGAATAGATTCACTGACAGTCACGGTAAACGCTGTCGACCCAAAGATACAGGCAAAAATATGTAACAGTGTTGTGTATCATGGCAAACGATATGAAGGAGAGGAAGCTGCTGAAATTCTGATTGCCAATCAACTTGCAGGAATACAACGTGTGTCAAAGGCAGGTGTAACGGTGAAGGTAAACACAGTGCTAATACCAGAGATTAATGCGGAACACATAAGAACGGTAGCAGAAACAGTGAGTAAGGCAGGGGCAAAAATCTACAATATTATCCCACTCATTCCGCAGCATAAACTCGCGTGGTGCTCCACTCCAAATTGCGCATTGATTAATAAAACACGGCAGGAGGCCGAGGAGTATATTAAGGTATTCCGTCACTGCCAAAGATGTCGTGCCGACGCAGCAGGAATACCTGGAGGCATAGATGTTTCAGCTAAATTGTATATTCGTCCTGTGAGACTGGAAAACACTTTTTCACATGGTTGATATAAATACTTAGAGATAAAGGAGGTGGTATAAATATGTGTAGCGACTGTGAAGAAATACCGGCATGTACCAAGAACATTAGGAAAGGAGCCTATGATGGCAAATCAAACAGAACAGGCAATTGCCTATCATTTCGACACGCAGAGAATACGTGCGGGATACGAGCCGAAAGATCACAACTACGCAGTATCACCGCCAATCTACCAAACGGCGTCGTATGACTTTAGAGATGTGGAGAATGCTGCAAATCTCTTTGGATTAAGGGAGGTTGGAAATCTCTACACCCGTATTGGAAACCCGACTGTCGCGGTATTGGAAGAACGTGTGAAAATACTGGATGGGGCAAAAGGAGCAATTGCTCTTGCATCAGGAATGGCAGCAATCAGTTATACCCTTCTGAATCTTGCAGAAGGCGGGGGACGAATTCTTGTATCACCCTATCTTTATGGAGGGAGTACCGACAGCTTTAAGAAAATTTATCCAAAGTTTGGGATACATTTCGATATCGCTAAGAATATCGAAAATCCGGAAAAGTTAGCGGAGGAAATCCATCCAGATACTAAGGCAATCTTTGTAGAGAGTATTTCAAATCCAAATACCGTTTTGCTCGATATCGATGCAATTGCCAAGATTGCTCACGAACACGGAATACCTCTTGTGGTTGACAACACTGTTGCCACACCGTATCTTTACAATCCAATTGCACATGGTGCAGATATTGTAGTGTATTCTGCAACTAAGGGGCTGAATGGACACGGTAATGCTATATCGGGGCTGGTATTGGAAAGCGGGAAGTTTAACTGGAACAGCGACAAGTTTCCGCAGTTTTCAGAAAAGTATTTTACCTTAAGGGATATAGACGGCAAGCACCGTACCTTTATCGAAGTTTTCCCTGAGGTGCCTTTTGTCAGCCGTATCAGATTTAACTACCTTAATTATTTTGGAGCAGCCCTCGGTCCCTTCGATGCCTATCTGGCAATCATCGGACTGGAAACTTTGTCGGAGCGTTTGGCAAAACAAAGCCGTAATGCATTAAGTCTTGCGCAGCATCTGGAAGCTCACAATTTAGTAGAGTGGGTACGGTACCCGGCACTAAAAAGCAGTCCATATCATGCGTTGTATGAGCGCGACTATCCAAAAGGAGCGGGTGGTATCTTAGCATTCGGCTTCAAGGGAACCCAGGAACAACGGGAAAAATTTCTAAACTCGATAAAACTGTTCCATTACCACGTTAACATCGGTGATGCCCGTTCCTTGATTGTTAATTCACCACAGACAACACACAGCGAATTGGAGAACGATGAAAAGATAATTGCCGACATTCCCGAGAATCTCATCCGTATATCGGCTGGTTTGGAAGATTCGGCAGACTTAATCGCGGACTTGGAACAGGCGTTTGAAGCCGCCCAAAATTAAAAGGAGGATACTATTATGAAAAATTTTAAGATTCTGTTTGGCACGATTGTGCTAACCCTTGTATTAACCACCGTGTTGACTGCTTGTAACTCCAGTAAGCCAACCTCTACCGAAAGCCCCACACAAAGTCCTGAAGCAGCAAACGTGGAAATTAAGGGTATTGTTGACCTTGTTCCTCATAGCGAACTGGTTAACTACGTCAAAGACAAATTAGCAGAGGAAGGTGTAACCGTTACGCTTGTATCCACAGCTGCTGACGAGACTACCAACGAGCGTACAGAAGCAGGAGAGGTTGACTTTAACTTCTTTCAGCATTTTCCGTACCTGAGCGAGTGGAATGAAATCAATGGCGGTCATTTGATTAATGTCGGTGACATCCATGTTGAACCTATCAGCGCTTATTCTGACAAGTATGCAACAACTGCTGAAATACCTGATAATGCAAAAATAGCTATTCCTAACAATGCAACCAACGAATACCGTGCTCTGCGTATTCTGGAGGCAGCAGGATTTATCAAATTGAATGCTTCTGCTAACCAGAACCTTAAAGCATCTCTCGCTGATGTAGAGGAATATCTTAAACCAATAGAGCTCATTGAATTGGATGCTGCTACAATCATCCCTACAAAAGACGATTTTGATGTGTTCATTACCAACGTGAACAAAGCTCTGGAAGCAGGGATAACTTCCAATGTTCTATTTAAAGAGGGTGAGGATTCCCCTTACGCTAACATTGTTGCCGTACGTGACGATCTTGCTGCTGACAAGAGAGCAGCTGTGGATAAGTTGGTTCAGGCACTTCAATCGGAGGATACCCGTAATTACATTTTGGAAACTTATAATGGTAAAGTCATTCCTGCAAAGTTAGGCGGTGACAATGTAAGTACAGACAACTCAAGCACAGACAATACAAGTACAGCAAGTGAAATATCCTATCCGGCATCTGTTGATCCTACAACTGTTACCGAATTCAAATACGGAAAGATCCAAATTCCTGGTAAGAGCGGTGCACTCTGCGGAATTCCAATCTACATTGCTTATGAAAAAGGCTTCTTCGCCTCGGAAGGCTTTGATGTGGAATTGATTGCTGCTGATACCGAAACTCGCAAGATTGGTCTTAACAACGGTACAATTCCGGTTGTCAATGGTGACTTCCAATTCTTCCAGTCAATTGAAAATGGTGTAAATGTAAGTGTTGTTGAGGGATTACACAAAGGGTGTATTAAGTTCCTTGTAAAAGCTGATTCTGATATAAAGACAGTAGAAGACTTAAAAGGTAAGAAGATAGGTATTGACGAAGTGGGTGGTACACCGCACCAGGTAGCTTCACTCTGGCTTGAAAAAGCGGGAATTTCTGCAGATCAGGCAAAAAAAGAAGTGACCTTCCTGCCTTTTGAAGAAGGTAATCTTGAGGTTGAGGCATTGCGCTCCGGCGATATTGACGTTGCTGCTTTATGGGATCCATTTGCATCAGTTCAGGAAGCAACCGGTGAGTACCGTGTTATCTTTGACCTTGCGACCGATCCGTTGTTTGCCGATCATTATTGCTGCTTCCTTTATGCTTCCAATAAGTGGATAGAAGAGAAACCGGAACAGGTTGCAGCCCTCCTTCGTGCATATCGTGCCGCAGAGGACTGGATTGCAAATAACCCGGAAGAAGCAGTACAGATCGTCATTGACAAGAAGTATTCTGCTGTGGATGACAAAAAAGATCTTGCTATTGAATTAGTTAAACATTACGCTATTCCAACACTTCATGATCATGGTACTTCAGCCTATGACGTAGCAGGCGATGTTGAATATTTTGCTCAACAATTGTATGAGATCGGTTATTTGAACACGAAGCCGGAAGATTTCGTCAAGCAGGCGTACTTTAGTTCAGATTTAACGCTCGGACAGTAGTATTAAAAATATAGTGAGGCGAGGATGTAATAAGTAATTTAAATACATCCTTGCCCCTTTGTGAAACGGAGAATGACTGCAATGAAAATATCTAACTTGCGTTTTTTACTCTTAACAGCATTTGCAATAGCCGGGTTCGCAGTGGCGATAATCATTAACGCTGCTGTTCCACAAGTTGCAGATGTGAAAATAGTTGACTATGAAGTGGGTAACCTTACTCTCAACTTTAACGAGCTATATCGGCTCGTTGTTGCTGGAATTATTCTGCTGCTTCTGCTCTCTGCGGTTTATGCATTTTTCAATGAGGACAGAAGAGTAAAATTTGTCCGCAAAGCTCCATTTCGCTTTGTGTTAGGGCTTGCACTCGCACTATGGGATATCCTGGGTACAAAATACCTGCTCCTTCCCCAGCCTTTCTTTCCCGGACCTGCAAAAATTACGGAAGCATTTCTTCTGGAAAGCGGTTTTATTCTGGAAAATACGCTGTATTCTCTTAGATTATACGCTTTTGGTTTTACTGCGGGAGTATTATTCGGGGTGGGGAGCGGCATCCTTATTGGCTGGTTTCCGAAGGTGTATTACTGGGTAAGCCCGGTACTGAAAATTACAGGCGTAATCCCGGCAGTGGCCTGGATGCCGTTTGCACTGACACTTGCCCCGACACCATTTTCGGCAGCGGTATTCCTCATGGTAATGTGTGCGTGGTTTCCCATTGCATCCTTCACCGCTCAAGGGGTACAGTCTACTGCCAAGGTGCATTTTGAAGTCGCCAAAACCCTTGGTGCCAACACGGCTCATCTTGTCTTTAGAGTAGCAATCCCTCATGCAATGCCGCAGATTTTTGGAGGTATCGGTATGGCAAACGGATTTATGTTTACCACACTGGTTATGGCGGAAATGATGGGGCAACCGGGCGGATTAGGTTATTACATTAACCTGTCCCGTGTCTGGTCAGCATATTATAAGGTGCTGGCAGCAATTATCATAATGGCGGTACTGTTCACTGTTATTCTGAAAATAATATCGCTGGTGCAAGAACGTGTATTGCGTTGGCAGAAAGGATTGGTGAAGTGATGGATACTGTACTTGAAATTGCAGGTGTCAACCGCACCTACGCGGACGATAAGGAAAACATTGTGGATGCCCTTTTTGACATTAATCTTTCTGTTAACCGCGGCGAATTCCTGACGTTTATCGGTTCCAGCGGCTGCGGAAAAACAACGCTTCTGCGATTGATTGCAGGGCTTGATGAACCGCAAAGCGGCAAACTGCTACTTGACGGTAAAGAGATTCACGGAACAAACCCGAATCGTGGATATGTGGTTCAGCAGGGAGGATTGTTTCCGTGGTCTTCTGTGGAACAGAACATCGCCTTCGGGTTGAAAGTGAGGGGGAAGTACGCTGGCCGCAAAGCGAATGTTCAGAAGTATATTAATTTAATCGGGCTGGACGGTTTTGAAAAATCATTTCCACATCAAATAAGCGGAGGTATGGCTCAGCGTGTTGCGATTGCCCGTGCACTCATCAATGAACCGGAGGTCTTGTTGCTGGATGAACCCATGGGAGCGCTGGACAGTTTTACCCGTGCGGACATACAGGATAAACTTTTGGAACTGCGTAAAGAGAGCGGGGCAACAATGCTTCTGGTAACCCATGATGTTGATGAGGCAATTTATCTATCAGACCGCATTGTCATAATGACACCACGTCCAGGTAAAATCAACAGCATTTTGGAGGTAAAGTTACCTCATCCGCGGCAGCGCAGCAGCGCAGAGTTTCTGGCATTACGCCGAGATATTCTTGAAATGCTGCAACTGGCAAACACGCAACCTCAACCAGAATACACTATTTAAAGGAGAACACAATTATGCCAATCAGACAAATAGCCATTTATGGCAAAGGAGGCATCGGAAAGTCCACTACAACACAGAACCTTACCGCCGGACTCGCGGAAAGCGGTAAGAAAATTATGGTAGTGGGCTGCGATCCCAAAGCGGATTCCACGCGCCTTCTGCTCGGTACCCTTGCCCAGCGTACGGTTCTTGACACATTGCGCGAAACAGGCGATGATGTGGAACTTAATAATATAATGCGAGGGGGCTTCGCAGACATTAAATGCGTAGAATCAGGCGGGCCTGAACCAGGTGTTGGTTGTGCAGGAAGAGGAATTATTACCTCCATTGG
Organism: Mobilitalea sp.; assembly: GCA_047606065.1. Lineage (GTDB taxonomy): Bacteria > Bacillota > Clostridia > Lachnospirales > Lachnospiraceae > Mobilitalea. The sequence goes on along the minus strand of JASGEU010000150.1, from coordinate 14,280 downwards.
TTTGCTCGAGCAACTTGGTGCTTATACGGAAGACCTTGACTATGTATTCTATGATGTACTTGGCGATGTTGTATGTGGTGGTTTCGCTATGCCCATCCGTGAGGGAAAGGCAAAGGAAATATATATCGTGGCAAGCGGCGAGATGATGGCTCTTTACGCCGCAAATAACATTGCAAAAGGTGTGGCAAAGTATGCAGCGAAAGGCGGTGTGCGACTTGGCGGAATTATCTGTAACAGTCGTAATGTTGATCGTGAAATAGAGTTGTTAAAGGCGTTTTCAGAGGAATTGGGGACGCAGCTGATTTACTTCGTACCTCGTGATAATGTGGTACAGAGAGCAGAGATTAACCGAAAAACTGTAATACAGTACGATCCAAAAGCAGCACAGGCACAAGAGTATCGTAATCTGGCAAAAGCCATTGATGAGAATAAGATGTTCACCATTCCAAAGCCAATGTCGCAGGAACGACTGGAAGAAATCCTGCTTGAGTTCGGTTTGATGGAGGGCATCGAGGGGGATTATCGGATATAAACCGACAAGGAAATCAGTTAAATTAAACGAGGCTAATGAAATATATAATTAAAATAAATAGGTAAGAACAGGAAGGAACGAAAGTTGTCATTCGTTCCTTTTTTTATGACGAGTGAAAAGACTTGTCGTTTCTACTGATTTAAATGGGTACTGCGCAAAACCAGTCATGGGCAGAAACCTTGCTTGTGCTGTATTTTGAGTAAGTGTTATTCGATTGTTCAGATTTTTATCATTTGAATATTGCTCCATAACATTGCTTAGATTTGACAATAGTGATACTTCCTCTTTCTTATTTTATTTAGTAGGAAATATATTGTAATTTTAATTAAAACAATTATACTTTTTATTAGGAGATAAAACAATATGATAAGGTAGCTCTTGTATCGTAAATCATGTTTTTAACTGATGTAGCAACATTATCAGAGGGAGAGTCTATTGTTGAGAGTACTTATGAATTCAGGGGGAGCATAGTTATGAAGAAAATTATATTTTTAATTAGCTTAGTAACACTTTTATTAGCCTCGTGTTCTGTGAAGGCTAATAACCAAAAGGAACTTGATGAAACGCCACCAATTACACAAACCACAAATCCAACCACTGTGCCAACCCCATCAACCTCATCGCCAACCCCAACTACAGCACCTCCTGATATAATAAATAACTTAGCCGACGGTATTCAACTTGATCTTTCAGACACATCGTCAATTCTGATTAAAAATATATCTAATAGTCAGGGCATTACCATATCAGGACGACAAGAGATAGATAAGATAGCAAAAAGTATTTCAAAATTTGAAGCCTACAATGATAGTAACGAATATGTTAACGAATATGATTATTCTCTTACCTTCCTTTCAAAAGAGGGAGGAGAATTAGCAACGATAAAGGTATATGCAAACCAAATTCTATCCATTAATGATAAGCTCTATTATGATGAATACAATCAAATTGGACTATATGATATCAGGAGTTTATATATTAAAAAGATTAAGGAAAGTTTTCAATATAATAACACTGGATTTGAGTTAAATGGCATAAGCTATACACTGAAAGACAGAGATAAAAGAATTACTTCTTTGGAGGAAAGTTTTTTGTTTTCTGATGCGTATTATGCAGAGCCAAAGATTCTATTAATCGGGAGTACCGATTTTAATGAAAGTTATTTAGGAGTTTTTGATGTAGAAAAGCTGGATTACGTGACAGAGACTTTTGGAACAAATATTATTTGGAAGAACGATCCTGCCAATAGTCTTGTTTATGTTCATGAAAATGCGATTTATAATCTCTTGGGGAACATTATTTATAAAAATAATGACGATGAATACAGTATTTCTTCCCTGGAATTTGATGAAGAGATGTATATGGGGGTTATCATTACTCTAAGTAATTCAAATAATGAGTCGAAGCAGATAAAAAGATTAAACTATATTATAAATAAGGATGATGCGTATATAAACGAACAAAAATCCTTAGGGGCATTGAATACCGTGGGTGAATTTGAAGCTGACCTGACACATGATGGCATCCTGGAAAAACTCAAGATTTCTAAATCTAATGTTAATGATTTTGTTATCTTAGAAGTAATGGACAGCGCAGATAATATTCTTTTAATGGAACAGGCACATACGTCTCATGCCGGATGGAACTCCATATACTTGTGTAAGATTGACGGTCAGGAGTATCTTTTTGTATTTAGCCCCTATGCCAGTACGGGCATTGCAGAGTTTATTTATGCTGTTTATCATCTGAATCAAAAGGGTTCTCTTTCTTTTGAAGATAGTGGTTATTATTATTTTAATTACAATACAAGGATAGAAGAAAGCGCCTTTGATGAAAAAGAGTTCAGAATTTTTGCTGACAAAGTGAATTATTATCTGAAACAAAGCTATCTATTAATTAGCACGGAAAATGGGGAACTGATTTATAGTACACCCGAGAATAAAATAACTGATTTTAGTGAGTATCAAACAGATGAGTGGATAAAGACAATAAAATCTTTGCTATTTTAATGAGGTGAATATTGCTCGTAAAAAATAAACGGTTCGTACCGTTTATTTTTTGGGTAAATCATAATTTTGGGTTTTTAGAAACCACCATACAATAGCCCTATTATATGAAATTTACTTAATATAAAGCAGAGAATTAATGCTATTACAAATAGTACATATCCCTTATTACGACCATTTCCTTTGGAGAATAATATAAGTAATAGGAATGCAAAAATAATATTGAGAAGTCTTGTAATACACTGAACCGTAAAAATAGTATTAAAAAAATTGTAGCCCAGTGCGAATAAGACTCCGATGGGCATTGCAGCAAATATATTTGATAACCAACCACTTCCCTTCCCAAACCAAACAATAAAAGCGCCCAGGGAAGATATAAATGCAACTGTTACCCAATATATAATAACGTTTATAGAATAAAAACCACAAACATATCTACTAAATAAGTAGTAACCAGTCAGCATAGCAAGAAAGAACGAGGTAGTGTTTATCATAGCGGATATATGATTATAGCTATACATTGCAATGACTGTAGCTAGAAAAATCCAGATACCCAACTCTGTAGTTATATAGGATATACAATGAAGCACAGCACCATATAATCCATGATTGCTTGGAATTGTATCACTATATTTGGATACAATACCTAGAATAAATCCAAGTAGTGTAACAGAAATAAAATATATTATTATATTTTTTCTTTGTTCAACTGGGGGTGGCTTTCTTCTTATAATTAATTTTCCAATCATAAATATTCTCCTATAAATTTGGCTCCCAATGTAATAAGGTACACAATGACTTATAAAATTCTTATATAATAACATAAAAAGATTAAAACTGGTAATATTTATAATAAGGTAACTAACCATTACCTTCATAGTTGCAGAGGATCTTCCGATATCTGTGCAGTTGTGATACTCGAATTACTACGTGATTGTCAGTGTTCTTTGATTTAGTATGTTTTGTATAAATATGATTATTGATTTTAGTTACATTTTTACCAATACTTTAATCTAAATTTCATAAAGTTAAAAGTTTAACATAAAAAATTGTGTATATTTCATAATAAAATGTGAGATTAAAAGTGATAACTATTATCATTTCCTATTGAAAAAAATAGCAAAAAAGATTATTATTAAATAGTAGATAAAATTAATGATTACAACAGTTGTAATCTTTTAAATTGATGCCGCGTGTGCGGTGTATGGAGGCTTAATATGAGACAAGAATGGTATGAATTTGATCCAGGCAGTTGGATGACCTATGTAAATGTACGTAGCTTTATCCAGCATAACTACACTCCTTATGAGGGTGATGACTCTTTCTTGACAAAACCAACAAAGAGAACCACAGAACTCTGGGAGAAGACAATGGAATTAATGAAGGAAGAGACAAAGAAAGGCATCATTGATGCTGAGACTTCACATCCTTCAACAATAACAACATTCGGACCAGGATATTTAGATAAGGATAGAGAGTTAATTGTAGGTTTTCAGACAGATAAACCTTTAAAAAGAGGTATCATGCCAAACGGTGGTATCCGTGTGGTTAAAAGTGCGCTTGAATCCTATGGATATACACTTGATAAAAAGACAGAAGAAATCTACTCTGAAAATCGTAAAACACACAATGATGGTGTATTTGATGCCTATACAGATGCAATGAAGAAAGCAAGACATACTGGTATTATCACCGGTCTGCCAGATGCTTACGGTCGTGGTAGAATTATCGGCGATTATCGTAGAGTTGCACTATATGGTGTTGACTTCTTAATCGAAGAGAAGGTGCAGGAGAAGAAATTACTTGAGATTCCAATTCTTGAATCTCCTGATATCCGTTTAAGAGAAGAAATATCAGAGCAAATTAAAGCTTTAAAACAGTTGAAGAAGATGGCTGAAAGTTATGGTTATGATATCAGTAATCCAGCGTCTAACTCCTTTGAAGCTACCCAGTGGACCTATTTTGCTTACCTTGGTGCAATCAAGGAGCAGGATGGAGCTGCAATGAGTCTTGGTAGAGTTTCTACCTTCCTTGATATTTATTATGAAAGAGATTTAAGAAATGGTAAGATAACGGAAGAAGAAGTTCAAGAGTTAATGGATCAGTTTGTTATGAAACTACGTATGGTTCGTTTCCTTCGTACACCTTCCTACAATGACCTGTTTTCCGGTGATCCTACCTGGGTAACAGAAACCATCGGCGGTATGGGTCTTGACGGTAGAACTTTAGTTACGAAGAGCAGTTTCCGTGTGCTTCATACACTTTATAATCTTGGACCTGCTCCAGAACCAAACCTAACAGTATTATGGTCCATCTTCCTTCCAGAGCCTTTCAAGAAGTTCTGTTGCAAGGTATCCATTGATACCAGCTCCATTCAATATGAGAGTGATGATATCATGAGAGATGCCTGGGGAGATGATTACGGTATCGCTTGTTGTGTATCCGCAATGCGTATTGGTAAACAGATGCAGTTCTTCGGTGCTCGTGCAAACCTTGCAAAAGCACTTCTTTACGCAATCAACGGCGGTAAGGATGAAATCTATGGTGAGCAGATAGCGCCTATGTTTGCACCTATTACAGGCGATTATCTTGATTATGATGAAGTAATGTCAAAGTTTGACCAGACGATGGAATGGTTAGCAGAATTATATATTAATACCTTAAATGTTATTCACTATATGCATGATAAGTACAACTACGAAAAATTACAGATGGCACTTCATGACATCAATATTCTTCGTACACAGGCTTGTGGTATCGCGGGTCTTTCTGTTGTGGCTGACTCTTTATCAGCTATCAAATATGCTAAGGTTAAGGTAATCCGTAATGAAGCTGGACTCGCAGTAGATTATGAAATTGAAGGCGAATATCCTGCCTTTGGTAATAATGATGATCGTGTTGATCAGATTGCAATTGATTTAGTGAAGCAGTTTATGAATAAATTACGTAAAGTAAAGACTTATCGTGAAGCTAAGCACACCTTATCCGTTCTGACCATCACTTCTAACGTGGTTTATGGTAAGAAAACAGGTAATACACCGGATGGACGTAAGGCTGGTGAGCCTTTTGCACCAGGTGCTAACCCTATGCACGGAAGAGATAAGAAGGGTGCGGTTGCATCAATGTTATCCGTGGCTAAACTTCCTTATAAGCATGCGGAAGACGGTATTTCTTATACCTTCTCCATGGTACCTAAAGCGTTAGGTAAGAATCTTGATGAGCGTGTTGACAATCTTACAAGCTTACTCGATGGATTCTTCCACAACAAGGGACATCACATCAATGTTAATATCTTTGATCGTGAAACCTTACTTGATGCTATGGAACATCCGGAATTATATCCACAGCTTACAATCCGTGTTTCAGGATATGCGGTTAATTTCATTCGACTTAGCAGAGAGCAGCAGTTAGACGTTATCAATCGTACCTTCCACGAAAGATAGGATGTGGCTCATTAGAAATCGAAGAAGAATTTGCAATCTAATTGACACACACATAGATATTCCAGTTTCTATAAGATTGAGAATTATTTCTCTGGAAAGGCTGGTGTAATTATGAGCGTTGTTGGACGAATACACTCACTTGAAAGTTTTGGAACTGTTGATGGACCTGGTATTCGATTTGTAGTTTTTATGCAGGGTTGTCCGCTTAGATGTCAATTCTGTCATAACCCGGATACATGGGACGTCAGTAAAGGTTCCACTTATGACAGTGAGAAATTAGCAGCTGAAATATTAAAATATAAATCCTATATGGACTTTTCCGGTGGAGGAGTAACCTTCACCGGAGGAGAACCTTTATTGCAAGCTAATTTTATAATTGAGGTTTGTAAAATACTAAAGAAACACAAGATTTCGATTGCCATTGACACCTCGGGATATATCTTTAATGATATGGTAAAAGAAGTACTTGAATATACAGATATTGTTTTGTTAGATATTAAAAACTACGATCCTAGAGTATATGAAAAGGTTACTGGAGTAGCACTTTCTCCGACTCTAACTTTTTTAGAATATCTGAAAGAGAAGAATATTACTACTTGGATACGCTATGTACTTGTACCAAATCTGACCGACAATCTGGATAGCATCAGGAAGTTATCTGCACATTTAGATAATTATTCAAACGTGACTAAGATTGAGTTACTGCCCTTCCACAAGATGGGTGAGTACAAGTGGAAAGAGATGGGATTAGAGTATCAATTGACAGACACAAAAGAGCCAAGTAAGGATTTACTGGCACAAGTGAAAGAAATATTTCAAACCAATGGAAAGATTGTTTCATCAAATGTTTAACTTATAGGATTGTACAATTGCAAGAAGTGAGGTTATGTGATGAGGCCTATCATAGCGATTCCCATGGGAGACCCGGCAGGAATTGGACCGGAAATTGTAGTGAAAGCACTTGCAAAGGAAGAAGTTCAAAGTAAAGCACGTTGCATTGTGGTTGGTGATTCTAGAATCCTGCAAAATGCTTTGAAATTTACCGGGATAAATCTGACTCTTAATAACATACAAAATCCAAATGACGGTGATTATCGTGATGGAGTACTTAATCTTATCGACTTAAGCAATGTAACAATGGAAGAGTATCACATTGGTGAAATTAATGGAATGTGCGGCAGAGCTGCCTTTGAATATATACAAAAGAGTATAGAGCTCGCCAACAGTAAATTGGTTTCTGCGGTGGCAACAACACCAATTAATAAGGAATCACTGAAAGCGGGAGAGATTGATTTCATCGGTCATACAGAGATCTTTGGAGCTTTAACAGGCACGAAAGACCCGCTTACAATGTTTGAAGTCAGAGGCTTAAGGGTATTCTTTCTTTCGAGGCATGTTTCCTTAAAGAATGCCTGTGATCTTGTTACAAAGGATAGGATTAAGTCCTGTGTAAAGAAATGTAAGAGTATGCTTAGGCAGCTGGGAGTTACCGAAGGTACTATGGCAATTGCCGGACTTAATCCCCATAGTGGTGAGCATGGGTTATTCGGTGATGAAGAAGTTAACCATGTAATACCAGCTGTAAAGGAATTGCAGGAAGAAGGGATTAATGTAGTTGGACCAATTGGTGCAGATTCTGTTTTTCATCTGGCCCTGCAAGGACGTTTTAACAGCGTTTTATCTCTATATCATGATCAAGGACATATTGCAACAAAGACTTTGGACTTTGAGCGAACAATCGCTATTACTGGTGGGTTACCTTTTTTGAGAACTTCAGTAGATCATGGCACTGCCATGGATATTGCAGGGAAGGGTATAGCGAGCGAAATCAGTATGATTGAAGCAATATTACTGGCGGCAAAGTATTCTATTCATTATAATTAAAATAGATAGACGATAGATAGGAATGAGCACTTATGACTTGTACAACGGGATATAAGGTTTGTTCCTATTTTTTATTTATGACAAGATGAAACGACTTGTTTATATACTTTATCAAAATGTAACAGTTCAGCCATAAGCTCGATTTCGCTTCGCTGCATCTCGCTTAGGCAGAACGCCCTATAAGTTATATGATACAATATACATTCGAAAGCAGGCTTTCTTCTTTATATTGTATCATATAACTTACATGGCTGAACTGTTTGTCAAAAATAATATAATTTAAGTATAAAATGTATATTTATGTTGAAAAGCGAAAAAAAATAATATATTATTTAATGTAATAAAGTAAAGTAAAAGAATAAAGTGAAATAATAGAACTAATGAAAAGGCAGGTATAAAGAAGACGCATGAAGAAGATTAAAACCAAACTATTAGTCTCATTTATGATAATATTAATTGCAATAATAAGCCTTGTTTCCCTTATTTCAGTAACTACGGGAAAGAACTTAATCACCAAAGAAGTTCAAAGGACAGTCAAACTTTTAGCTGCCGATGAAGCTAAAATAATGGAAAGCAAAATGGATTCCTTGACTTTAGAGCTAAATACACTTGCTCATACTGAGGCATTATTATCAGATGATCTGGAGGTGCAGTTAACAGCACTTAGAAACCAGGTGGAATACTCACAATACATAGCACTTGCAATTGTACAACCAGATGGTACAGCATATTATAACGATGGTACCGAAGCGATGCTGGCAAGTCGTTCCTATATACAGAAGGCTTGGACAGGGGTTGCTAATATATCAGATGTAATTACAAGTTCAGTGACTGGAAAGCCCGTTATCATGGTTGCAGTTCCTGTAATAAAGGATGATAAAATTATATCTGTATTAATAGGACGTAAAGATGCGGGAACACTTAGCGGCTTTGTCCTTGATGGAGGTTTTGGCGAAGAGGGATATGCATATATTATTAATAATGTAGGACAGTTTATTGCACACCCTGATGAAGAGTTGGTAAAAGGGTTAATTAATCCAGTTAAAATTGTTGCTGCAGTTCCTGAAATCAAAGAAAAGATGTCAGAGGAGGAATTAAAAGCAGCTCAAGAAAAATATAAATCCTTTGCCGAAGCAGAACGAACAATGCTTAGGGAAGATAATGGCTTTGTTACTTATGATTTTAGCGGCTACGGCGTATATGCTGGCTTCTCAAAAATTAAAGGCACAGATTGGATTTATGTTGTAACTGCCAAAGCAGATGAAGTTCTGTCTGCAAACAACGATATGCAGAATAAAATGTTATTATATGCACCAATTTGTTTATTGCTTGCCCTGATATTTGTATACATAGTTGGAAATAGGATATCAAAGCCAATTGTTAGATTAGCAAAGATATCAGATAGTATTGCACAACTTGATATGTCAGCAGATGTACCTGATAAATATCAAAAACTTAAGGATGAGAATGGTACTTTGGCAAGATCCATGCAAAGCATTACTACGAGCTTACGAGCTATCATCGGTGAGATTACGGATTCTTCTATACAGTTAACTTCAACTGCACAAGAATTAACAGCAACAACGGAACAATCAGCAACCGCCTCTGAGGAAGTATCTCGTACCGTAGAAGAAATAGCAAAGGGAGCTTCAGAGCAAGCAGCAAATACGGAAAAAGGCTCTTTACAGGCAATTAACCTTGGTGAAATGATTGAACAGAACGAAGATTACATGGATAATATGAACCAGGCTTCGGATAAAATAGTAGGTGTGGTAGCGGATGGTTTAATTGAGGTAGATCGACTTTCTGATATATCACAGGAAAGCAGCAATGCCATTAGAGAAATCTATGATATTATACAGAAGACGAACGAAAGCACAGCTCAAATTGGAGAAGCAAGTACAGTAATTGCATCAATTGCAGATCAGACAAACCTTCTTTCACTGAATGCGTCAATTGAAGCAGCAAGGGCGGGAGAGGCAGGAAGAGGCTTTGCTGTGGTTGCAGCTGAAATTAAGAAACTTGCCGGACAATCGGCAAATTCTACAACTCATATTAACGATATTGTTAATCAGTTACAGGAAGTAGTATTAAAAGCTGTAAATGCGATGGAAAGAGTGAATTCGATATCCAAAGAACAAAGTGAGAGTGTTAGTAACACAAAGCAAAAATATGTTTTGATTAAGGAAGCAGCAGAAGGAACAGGCAAGGCGATGGAGCAATTGAATGCTTCTGGCAAGGAAATGCTAAATGCCAAAGATGATATTATGGAAATGATTCAGGCATTATCAGCAATAGCGGAAGAAAATGCGGCAAGTACGCAAGAAGCTTCTTCAGCAATGTTAGAGCAGAGTACCTCTCTTGACGAAATTGCAAAATCAAGTGAGCGTTTAGCAGCATTAGCTGTCAGTCTTCAGGAGATTATTTTACGCTTCAAGCTTTAACTACTAGTATCGGAGAATGATAATGAAGATTTTTTTAATCAGACATGGACAAACTAACTGGAACTTGGAAGGCAGATTTCAAGGCAGAGAAGATATTCCCCTTAATGACTTTGGTATGGAACAGGCTAGAGAATGCGGCAATGCGATTAAATCAAGTAAGTTTAAGGCTGTAATTACCAGCCCGCTAAAACGAGCAAAAAAAACGGCAGAGATAATCGCGCAGTTTACACACGTCGATAAGGTCATTGTTGAGGAAGGAATTACGGAAAGAGACTTTTCCAAAGTATCAGGTATGACTCCAAAGGAGCGGGAAGCCTTTTATGCTTCAGGTGAGGCAGATGACAAAGAACCTTGGGAAGACTTGTGTAATCGAATGATCTTTAACCTGAAAAAATATGCGGAACAATACAACAACGGTAATATTGTTATGGTTTCACATGGGGCTTCTATTAATAGTGTGCTGTCTGTATTAAGCAATGGAAATACCGGATCAGGTAAGATATTATTAAAAAACACCTGTATTAATATTATCAATTATAAGAATGGTGAACTTACACTTGAGGAATTTAATCTTACTCCAAAAGAGTATCTGGAACTGGGGCTAACCTATAGTTAATGTACCAATATGAAATATAATTAAAATAGAGAACCCGGATTATCGCTTTTGAGAGTGGTAATTTGGGTTTTTTAATGTGTCTTTAATTAATTTAATCAATCGCTTACTTGAAAAGTCTGGAATAATAAGGTAAGATAATTAATTAATATGACAAATTTATTTAATATTATATAGATAAATGATTTCTTAGTGATTAGAGCTTTCAGTTGGGCTGCGGCATAGATAATTTACCGAATGGCAGGTCTATTTTAACCATGTAGTATAGGGAGGTAAGTCTGGGGATGAAACAAAATAAGAATTTTACAATGTATTGGATGGTTGGTGTCAGTGCCATCTTGACGATTCCTTTAGCAGTAATCTTATACAATAGAGTGCAGTTAGGCAGTCTAGCCATAACTGCGATCATTATGGGAATATTTCTGGTTTTATTTTTTTCAATTATGCTGCTGTATAAGGGTATTTTCAAAGTTTCTGTTCAGGAAATTACCCAAGAGGATAAAGTAACTGAGCTTGATAGTTTATATTATCACCTGGAGGATCAAATAAAATTATTTAGAAATGAACAGCTTATTAGTCGAATCAAGCGGATATTAAATCAAATTCAGATTTTTAAGAGGCGTAAAAAAGTTTTATCCCAATTAATAGATGTTAAAATGGACATGAAAGGGGATAGTTCTTTGTCAGGATTGATACCTGCGGTGGAAAAAGCCTTATTGGTACATGTCCAAATGTTTATAAACAGGTTGGAAATTTTTGATGAATATGGCTTGCCAGATAATATCATCAAAAATATAGACTTTATGGAAGAGCAAATATTAAAAAATAATAATATTTTGGTTGATTTTGAGACTTTAATAACGGAAATATCCAGAATGAACGAGATAAATGTAGATTCAGATATGACCAGGTTAAAAGATGTTGTAAATGCGATGCAAAGCCTTCGCTTAGAAGATGATGAAGTGGATGAACTGGCTAAAAAATACAATCATTAATAGGAGGATACAAAATGGAACGGGGAAATATTATTAAATTTATCGGTGGAATTGTAGTTGTTTTCTTAATTGTATTAGTCGTGATATCAAGTTTGGGTAAAGGAAAAAATGGTTTTGGTAATGATTTAGAGACATATAGCAGCAAGACGATAACGGAGAAACTGGACTATTTAGCAGATAAAATTACAGTTATTAACGGTAGTCCCAGAAAAGCATCGGTTGAATTGGCTGCAGCCTCCTTATATGATGAGCTGCCAGAGATCGATAAATATCCACTGGTGGTAGAAGGCTACGGAGATATTAATATTGAAATATTTGCAAGCCCGGAAAAAGCTGGCAGCGATAAAGATGGTTGGATTATCGATGTTGCAAAAGAATTTAATAATGAGAATTTTGACTATCAAGGAAGAACAATATCTGTTTCTATTCGAAATGTAGCATCTGGCTTAGCTGCCGACTATATTATATCTGGAAAATATGTTCCGGAAGGTTTTACTCCTTCTTCTAAACTATGGGGAGATTTAATTACCGGTCAAGGTGGAAAAGTAGATCTTGTAGCAGATCGCCTGGTTGGCAATGTAGCAGGAATTTTAGTGAAAGAAGAGACAAAGAAGAAATTAGAAGAAACCTACGGCAAAGCAGATATGGCAGCGGTTATAAAAGCGGTGGCTGCAAATGAGATGATTATGGGATACACCAATCCCCTCGCAAGTTCCACTGGTTTAAATTTCTTATTAAGCACACTTAACTTTTATGATTCTTCGAACTTATTGAGTGATGCAGCTAAGGCAGGTTTTACTTCCTTTCAAAATAATGTACCTTATGTTGCTTATACTACCATACAAATGCGTGAAGGTGCTGCATCCGGTAAGCTGGAGGGAATGGTAATGGAGTACCAGACTTATAGTAACGATAAAGAATTATCAAAATACGAGTTTATTCCTTTTGGTATACGTCATGATAATCCAATCTATGCAGTTGGAACCTTAGAAGAAGACAGGAAAGCAGCTCTTGAAAGTTTTACAGAGTATTGCTTAGATAATAAGGCTCAATCACTGGCTGCGGAATACGGTTTTAATGGCTTGGAGGACTATCAAAGCGAAAACATTGATGTAAATGGTGCAGAGGTGCTTCAAGCACAACAGCTATGGAAAGACAACAAAGATGGTGGAAAGGATATTACCGCTGTCTTTGTGGCAGATGTGAGCGGAAGTATGGATGGAGAGCCTATTAAACAATTAAAAAAGAGCTTAATTAATGGAGCGCAATATATCAAAGATAATAACTATATTGGTTTAGTCAGCTATAGCTCTGATGTTACAATTGAAGTTCCAATTGCAAAATTTAATCTGAATCAGAGAGCTTATTTTCAAGGGGCAGTTGAGGATTTTCAAGCGTCTGGAGGAACAGCTACCTATGATGGAATAACAGTTGCGGTTCAGATGCTGTTAGAGGCAAAAGAGAAAAATCCGAATACAAAGCTTATGTTATTCTTATTAAGCGATGGTGAAACGACCGAGGGTCAATCCCTGAAATATGTGCAGCCAGTCATTGAGGAGAGCGGAATACCGGTCTATACCATTGGATACAATGCAAACATTGATGCCTTGCAGACTATTTCTAATATTAATGAAGCGTCCTCAATCAATGCGGATTCTGATGATGTAATCTATAAAATAAAGAGTCTATTTAATGCACAGATGTAACCATGTAGAAATTGTGGGTGATTTATGAAGAAAATGCGTTTTGAGTATCGAAGAACTAAAATTATTATGCTATTCCTTCTTACGGCATTTATTACAGCGGCTTGTTCAAAATCAGAGGATACCTTTAGCAAAGGGGTAACGGAAATAATTACTCCAACGGCAATCGCTGCGAAAGCAGATACAGAGAGAGAAACTCTGAAAGTGAATGAAAATAATGGAGAAAGCAATTACACGGAATTAAAAGATCCTATAAAAGAAGTTGTTGAGGATTTTATAAACAATCCTCCAGAAATTGGTGAAGACATAGCTGTTATGCTGGTCAAAGGAAATTTTGAGGAGAAGGAAAACAGGAATTTTGAGATAACCTCCACCGAAATTATCAATAATGTAAAATATTATATTATTACGGTTACTGGTAAAGCTGAATCTATGGAGTATCCAATTGATGTATTTGCAATTAGTTCAGTAGCAGATTATATACATCTAAACATGTTTTATGACAAAGATAAGATGGAATATGTGGAATATTTAGGTACCCCCTGGTTTGCATGTAAAACCTCACCGGATGGGAAACTTCGTATGGAAAGCATCGGAATGTACATGGATGGACCAAGTGGACTTCATGCATTGAAAGAGATGAGAATGATTGACACTAAG
>JASGEU010000149.1:0-4735 GCA_047606065.1 Mobilitalea sp. | reverse complement strand
CTTTCCCTGTTTTATCTTTATCCCCCAGTAATAGAAGTACTGGAAATCTAAAGTTTACATTTTTATTTTCTTTTGCAAATACTCCATATGCAATATCCATCTGTTCAATAATTTGCTTCTTGGTGTGAGGTAACAACATATCTAACATTTTCTTATAGGAATAATCCGTTATTGATACTGATTTTGCCATGCTCTTTCGTAATATTGTATCTGGGAACCATTTTGCCATGGGTGCCACACGTTTCAGCCACCACATGTCTGATTTTGAATAGTATTCGCTTCCAAAAGGAGTGGTATCCAGCGCGATAAATCCTACTACACAATCTGGATATAAACTGGCAAATTCCTGACAAGGATACCCACCCATTGACATCCCGACTAATATGACTTTATCAATCCCCTCAAAATCTAATATCTTTTTGAGTTCCAAAGCCGTATTTTTATAAGTAAAATTAGAATAAGGACGTGACAAACCATGTAGAGGAATATCCCAGGATAGCACACAATATTCATTAGCAAAGAATTCAACCTGCTTTTCAAACATAGTATGATCAGCCGTTAATCCATGGGCAAATACTATGCAGGTATTATTACTTTCAATATTGCTTAGCCAATAATGTACCCTTCCATTCTTAGATTCTATCCATTTATGTTCTGCTTTCATAATATCACCTTTCCATTCTTACATATTTTATTGTCAGCGAATTTAGATTTTCATTTCAACAACATTTCCCTGACCAATTTGGTTAGTATTATATATACTGTAACTTGACTGACCAAATCTGTAAAGGGTAGGGAAAACTGGTTCTGTAATAAATGTCCTTAAAAGCACAAATGATAAAGAACATAACGCCAATAACTTTAGACACAGAAATGGGGCGAGATTCAGAGAATCCCACCCCAACTATGAACAGAACTATAAAACTGACTAAATAATGTAAAACCTAATGCCATTCCATCTTTGACCTTAATTTTTTAACATCATCCGGAATAATTTAGGTAACATCAAGAGATCAAAGAGCTTCTTAATCCACTTGCTGGATAAAAGGAATGTAAGAATAATGCTTCCACCTAAGACCAAAAATATTACATAACTCGGTCCTTTTTCTATCAGTACAAAAAAGCCCGCGTATTCCAAAGCATTCCTAACCCATATATGTAACATATACACCTGCAGGGTACGTTCCCCAAGACCTGAAAAGAACAACCTCCTTCTTGGTACCAGCTGCATTATTGCAGCCGCCATCAGAATAGCGGCAAGATACCATATCCCTCTTACAAAAAAGCCATAGTCAGCGAACTCCCTAAGGGCAATTCGATAGGATGTTCCTCCATAAACAATTTCCTTAAATGGACTTAATTGCTCCCAGAACAAAACAATGCACACTAAGACGATTGTTAACAAAGCAAATGCAGGTATTCTTAACTTCCTATCCAGAAATGCTTTTAACTGCTTTTCCGTCAAACAAAATCCCATGATGAAAAATGGAAAAAATACAAATACTCTGGATAAAGAAAATATTTCTCTAAAGTTACCTATATATCCGACCATTAAACTAATAAAAATCGAACCACCAATAAGATACCCTGTCTTAATCCGTTCCAATACAGGTACCGATAAATACCAAATACTTAAGGCAAGAAGATACCAGGGCGCTGCTTTATCCCTGAACAAATTCAGATCTATCCCCTGTTGAAATATAAATTCAAGTATTACATTACCTATCTTAAAAATCAAATACATCCATAGAATTATGAATATTCTGTCGACTTTGAGCTTTCCTCCAGAATTCATGCGTTTTGCCAGATAACCATTGACAAATACAAAGCAGGGCATATGAAAGATATAGATAAAATATATTAAAAATTTTATTTCATTTACATGTGTGAGCTTTAATGCAAAATGTGAAACTACAACAAATAATATTAATATAAATTTCAGGTTATCCAAATAGAAGCTTCTGTTGTTCTCATTACATTCCATATTTTATTGTTGGATGATAGCAAAGTTTTATCCGGCTCCTCATACATGCTCCTTTGTAATTGTTTGTTTATATTATAACAGAAATGACAAAAAAAGCAATATTATGTAAAAAACGGACTATTCGATTGAACAGTCCGTTTTCCGATTCATGTTAAAAATACTTCTTATTACCCCATAGGTTACTTTTCTTAAGATCCACATACTCATTATAGGCACGCTCCAGAATTTGCTTCTCATTCGCAAACTTGAGCATATGATATGCTTCATGAAATTTGTAGTAGCCAGAGTCCATAAAAAATTCTTCCCGTTGTGGTTTACTGTAATAGCTATCAGACATCATTAAATACCAATGAACATCCTTTAATACTGTATTCTGCGGCGTGCTAAAAGAATATTGACTTTTCCCGATATACTTGATAATAGAAGCATTCGTTCCCGCTTCCTCCAAAACTTCACGTATGGCAGTCTCTTTATATTCTTCACCCTCTTCGACGGTTCCTTTCGGTAGCACCCACCCTTCATATTTATTCTTATAATTTTTATACAGTAATAAAATCTTTCCTCTGAATATCACTACACCACCACAGCTCGTTGCTTCTACCATCGCAATGCCTCCTGCCTTTGGTGTATCTTCTTAATCTGAATAAAAGTATACAACAATACTTCTAAGTTTTCAACCTATTATTTGTAACCGTTCAGAACCAAGTAAAATATATAAAAAATCAGCTGTGAAAGCTTGCTTTCTAAAGATAATTTTTTATATATTCTGTTTAGCGAAATCCAAACAGCTCGAAAACCGCAGGTTTTCGAGCTTGGTTCTGAATAGTTAATATAAAGTTAAGCAGGGGCAGATTAAATCTATTTATCTTTCAAATACTCTTTTATAATCTTTTTTGCAATAGGAACAGCATATTCACTGCCGGTACCAACACTTTCGACAATTACACTGACTGCTATTTGAGGTTCGTCATAAGGTGCATATCCAATAAACCATGCATGGGCTTTTCCTTTTCCATGGTCCGCAGAACCTGTTTTTCCTGCTACCTCTACCTTCAAATTATCAAGACCAGAACCCGTACCGTCTGTTACCACTAATCTCATCATTTCACCTAGATAGGACGCTTCACTTGGAGTCATGGGTTTTGTTAGAACTTGAGGCAGATATTCCTTCACCATACCTCCTTGGGCATCCTCAATATGATCTACAACATATGGCTTCATCATCACTCCGCCATTTGCAACTGTTGCTGCAATCATAGCATTATGAAGAGGTGTTATCAAGGTTTGGCCTTGCCCAATTGCTGTCTGCATTGCCTCTTTCGTGCCTGATATTCCTTTTTGCAGGGTGAATTTACTTGGATTATTTACTAAGGCAATAGGGATACTTGTATTAAACATAAACCGTTCGCATAAATCGTAAAACTTATTTAAATCCAGGTCCTTTCCTATGGACGCAAAAGAGGTGTTACAGGATTTTGCTAAGGAAAGCGGTAAATCAACTACCTTGTGCGCTTTGTTATTGTAACAATGAATTACCATTCCCTCGTATTCTATGCTGCCAGTACAATCATACTGATAATCCTGATATAATAAATTCTCTCTCATATATTCCAAAGCAGTTAACACCTTAAAAGTTGATCCAGGCGGATAAAGCCCCTGGGTCGCTCTATTTATTAACGGTGAATCGTCTTCTTCATCAGCAATTAATTCATCCCAAATTTCATCTATTTTGTTGGGATCATAGGACGGTTTTGAAACCATGGCTAAAATTCTTCCTGTGGAAGGCTCCATGACTACTACAGCACCTTTATAGTTTCCCAAGGCATCATATGCAACCTGCTGTAATTTAGAATCCAGAGTAGTTATAATATTGTCCCCTGGACTTTTTTCACCTATCAGATCCGAGTACATAATCTCAAAAGAATTAATATTAGACGTAAGAAGTCTGATATTCTCTGTCTCCTCAAGCCCTGATTTTCCTTTCGAATATCTTCCTACCACATTTGCAAAAACTTCCGCAAATGGATATTCTCTGGTTTCGTTACCAGCCTCATCAACTACCGTTTTCGCAAGTATTTCCCGGTCAAAGGACTGTATTTCTCCTCGAACTATTCGTTCAGAGAGAACCTCCTGGCGCTTATTGTAGGTGCTATTGATGACATCCTTACTTTTTACAATCTGAAAATAAGTAAAGTAACCCATAATCATAAGCAGTAATCCTAAAAAGATATAAATTGTATGAAAGATGGATTTTCTCGAATCCTTATGTTCAAAGTTCTTCATGCTCATCCTCCTCCATTACTTCCTGTACAGTAACTTCCTGTGGAATATTCTGATGTTTTAAAGTTTTATCTCTCATATAAACGCCTTGCAGTAACATGAACATTACAATAGTTGTGAATACTGAACTGCCACCCTGACTAATCAACGGAAGTGTCACCCCGGTAGAAGGGATGAATTTTATAACTCCACCGATGGAGAGAATTACTTGAAACACTAGCATAACTGCATATCCAATGGACACCAGGCGATAAAATTGATCCTCAAGTTCAAGTGCCATATTAATAAACATAATAAAACAGCTGGCATAAATCAGAATAATACATATTGCAAAAAATCCTCCGAGTTCTTCCGATATTGCAGAAAAGATAAAATCACTCTCTACAACTGGAATAGACGTAGGTAACCCACGATTAAGCCCCATTCCAAACCAGCCACCCGTTCCAATTGCAAAAAGTGATTGTGTAATCT
>JASGEU010000148.1:0-6163 GCA_047606065.1 Mobilitalea sp. | reverse complement strand
TCGAATTGGAGTTCGAACGCAGGAGGGCGGTTATTTCTATTATGCTCATCTCTTTTCCTATGCACCTGAACTTCAGATCGGGGATACCGTGTTGGCTGGTCAGTTATTAGGGTTTATGGGAGATAGTGGATATGGGGAAGAAGGAACCATAGGACAGTTTGATGTACATCTTCATCTTGGAATTTATGTGAATTCAAGTATAGGTGAAATGAGCATAAATCCATTTCAAATCCTTAAAATATTAGAAACAAAAAGAAAGCTTTACTAAATCGTTAAGAATAGGGTATACTTATTCAGTGATAAATTTAAAGCAACTAGTTAGAACCAAGCTCGAAAACCTATGGTTTCCTCGCTGTTTGGCTTTGGCCAAACACGAACATTTAAAAATTATCCTTAGAAAGCAAGCTTTCACGGCTAATTTATTAAATATTCTGATTGGTTCTGAACAGTTACAAATTAGAAAGTATAAAAGTACTACCAGGAGAATTCATGGAAGTTTATTTAGATAATTCAGCAACAACTAAAGTTACAGAAAAAGTGCGAGATAAAGTGATTACTGCGCTTTACGAGGATTATGGCAATCCTTCCTCCATGCATCGATTAGGGGTGAAAGCCGAGCAGTATCTGAAGGAATCCGCTAAAATTATAGCGAACAGCCTGAAAGTAGAGCCAAAGGAGATTGTGTTTACTTCCGGTGGCACAGAAGCAAATAATTTGGCTATTATTGGAACTGCTATGGCAAATAAGCGAAGAGGAAACCATATTATAACCTCTAGAATAGAGCATCCAAGCGTGCATCAACCAGTTGTATATCTTGAAGAGATGGGCTTTGAGGTAAGCTTTGTACCAGTTGATTCCACAGGAAAAATTAAAATAAATCAGTTAGTAGAACTGATTAGAGAAGATACGTTACTGGTCTCCATCATGTATGTGAATAATGAGATTGGTTCCGTTCAAGAAGTTGCAGAAATTGGAGCAGCGATTAAAGAGAGAAAGAAAGATATTATATTTCATGTTGATGCGGTACAAGCTTTTGGTAAATATCGGATCAATCCAAAGAAAGAGAATATTGATCTCTTGAGTTTTAGCGGGCATAAGATACACGGACCCAAAGGTGTAGGTGCTCTATATGCCAGTGAGAAAGTGAAAATAAAGCCTGTACTTCTGGGAGGCGGACATCAGGGAGGTCTTCGTTCCGGAACTGAAAATGTGGCTGGAATTGCCGGTTTGGGACAGGCAGTTGCAGAACTCTACCAGGATTTTGATAAAAAAATTGCCCATATGTATGAGTTAAAGCAGAGATTTTTACAGGAAGTCAGCAAACTGGAGGGTGTTTCAGTGAATGGGGTACCACTAGAATGCACGAAGGACTTTGAACTTGAGCATCTTAAGAAAACGGCTCCTCATGTGATGAATGTCAGCTTTTCTGGAGTAAGAAGTGAAGTGTTCTTGCATTCCCTGGAGGAAAAAGGAATCTATGTTTCTTCCGGTTCTGCTTGCAGTACACATCATACAGCACCAAGTGTTACTTTGACAGCGATTGGTTTACCCAAAGACTTGATGGATGCCACACTTCGTTTTTCAATGTCAGATAATACCACGCGAGAAGAGATTGAATATACCTTAGAGCAAATTGCATTAATTCTGCCTAAGTTAAGAAGATATACAAGGAAATAAGGTATCACAAAATAGAGAATGAACTACTTGTGATAAAATGTTGCTGGGCCTATAACAGGCTATAAGCACTTAAAGGGAGGAAATTTTAAATTATGTTTAAAGCATTTTTAATTAAGTATGCTGAAATTGGTCTTAAAGGTAATAATCGATATATATTTGAAAATGCCTTACGTGACCGTATAAAAGAAGCTCTGGATCGAATCGGAGAATATGTAGTGAGCAAAGAACAGGGCAGAATCTTTGTAGAGTGTCCTGAAAGTTATGATTATGATGAAACGGTAGCAGCCTTGCAGAAGGTATTTGGTATATCCTCTATCTGCCCAGTTGCAGTGATTGATAGCTCAGAGTGGGAGATATTGACCCAAGGAGTAGGTGACTACGTAGAGCGCATGTATCCCGACAAGGCGTTCACCTTTAAAGTTGAGGCAAAACGTGCGGATAAGAATTATAAATATACATCACCTGAAATCTGCATTGAAATGGGTGCTTATTTGTTAAAGCGATTCCCTGAAATGAAGGTTGATGTACATGAGCCATCCATCCGAGTTACCGTAGAGGTTCGCACAAAATGCTATGTTTATTCTATTGTAATTCCAGGTCTAGGTGGTATGCCTGTAGGTTGTAACGGCAAGGCAATGCTCCTTCTGTCCGGTGGTATTGATAGCCCGGTTGCAGGTTATATGATATCCAAACGTGGTGTGTCAATGGCAGCTACCTACTTCCACGCTCCGCCCTATACCAGCGAAAGAGCAAAACAAAAGGTAGTGGATTTGGCAGAGAAAATATCAAAATATACAGGACAGATTAAACTTTTTGTAATTAATTTTACCGACATCCAATTATACATTTATGAGCAGTGCCCTCATGAGGAGTTAACCATTATCATGAGAAGATATATGATGAAAATAGCAGAGAAACTTGCAGAGCAGGAAAAATGTCTTGGTCTTGTTACAGGTGAAAGTATTGGACAGGTAGCAAGTCAGACGATGCAGAGTCTTGCTGCAACCAATGAGGTTTGTAATATGCCGGTTTATCGTCCGTTAATTGCCTTTGATAAGAAGGATATTGTGGATATTGCGAAAGAGATAGATACTTTTGAAACCTCAATACTGCCATTTGAGGATTGTTGTACAATTTTTGTTGCCAAACATCCGGTAACGAAACCAAGTGCTAAGGTAATCCGCAATTCAGAAAAGAAGCTGGAAGAAAAAATCGAAGAGTTGATTGCAACTGCTTTTGAAACAGTAGAAGTTATTACGGTAGGTTAAACCGATAGGCGGTATCCTGCAGGGCATTAAATATGCAGGATACCGCCTTAAATAAGAATATTATTTACAATTATAAATATGAGTGCCAAATCTAGCTGAATTCATATATGCAGGGTGTTTTTTATGCTATAGGATGTACCTCTTATTACATAAAAAAAGAGGCTGACGAATTGGCAACCTCTTGGTAATACGTATTATTCAACAATGTAAGGTTTTAGGATAGCAAGAATATTATCTAAGTCTGCCTCACTATGGACATTCAGGTCTATAACTTTTGATAAGTCAAGACTGAAAATACCCATTATGGATTTTGCATCTATAACGTATCTACCAGAAACCAAATCAAAATCGGTATCAAATTTTGTTACGTCATTTACGAATGCCTTTACCTTATCAATTGAGTTTAATGATATTTTTACTGTTTTCATAATGATTCCTCCTTTATTTACTATAGTTATATACTATAATTTAGCAAAATAAAAGTCAATATACAAAGTAGATAAAAAAAGGTGGAAAAGTTGTATAGGAAGGCGAAGAATAACCATATTATGTAAAATCTATGTGAATTGTTTATGAAAGGAAATAGAGATACAATGAAGAGAAAAGCAGCGTTTCTAACACTCGGGTGCAAGGTGAATTCCTATGAAACCGAAGCAATGAGGTCAATGTTTGAAACGGCAGGATATGATATAGTGGATTTTAAAGATACAGCAGATGTATATGTTGTGAATACCTGTACAGTCACTAATATTGCAGATCGTAAGTCCAGACAGATGCTGCATCAGGCAAAACATAGAAATCCCGATGCGGTGATTGCAGCGGTTGGCTGTTATGTGCAAGCGGCAGAAGAAGTTCTTTTGGCCGACAGTGCAGTTGACCTGGTTGTTGGTAACAATAAAAAATCAGATATTGTTTCAATGGTCGAGTTATGCTTTAATACCAATAAAAAAGAGGATTTGGTAGTTGATATTAACGAGGAGTTCGAGTATGAAGAGCTGAACAATATTACTGCGAGTGAAAAAACCAGAGCATTTATTAAGATACAGGATGGTTGTAACCGTTTTTGTTCCTATTGCATTATTCCTTATGTTAGAGGAAGAGTTCGAAGCAGGCAGGAAGAGGAGATTCTTGCTGAAATTAAAGGTTTAATAGAAAAGGGGTATAAAGAATTTGTTCTTACAGGAATTCATATATCTTCTTATGGATCTGAACGTAAATTATTACAATCTGATATGCCGCTTGCAAAGTTAATACAAAGAATTGGTGAGCTGGAAGGTATAGAGCGAATACGATTAGGGTCATTAGAGCCTAGAATAATAACAGAGGAATTTCTGCAAGCAATTGCAGGAGTATCACAGTTCTGCCCTCATTTTCACTTATCCCTTCAAAGCGGAAGTGACAGTGTGCTAAAACGAATGAATCGTAAATATTCCTCCGGTGAGTATTATCACGGAGTGGAATTAATCAGAACCTTCTTTGATACCCCATCCTTTACCACGGATGTTATTGTTGGCTTCCCAGGTGAAACACTGGAAGAATTTGAACAGACTCTGGAGTTTGTGAAAAAAGTTGGGTTTGCCGATATTCATGTATTTAAATATTCAAAACGAGCTGGAACTAAGGCAGCAGTGATGCCGGAACAGATACAGGAAGAGATTAAGAATGTCAGAAGTACAGAACTGATTACTCTTGCGCAGAAGATGGGAAAAGAATATATGGACCATTTTGTGGGTAGACTAGAGAAGATCCTTTTTGAAGAAGAAATTGTTGCAGATGGTAGGCAATATCAAGTGGGGCATAATGAAAGATATCTCAAATTGGCAGTGGAAAGTACTGCAGATTTATCAAATCAGGTGTTAAATGTTAAGATTTGTGGATATTTGACAGAAGAAATTATGCTTTGTAAAATAACTAATTGAATTTTTTGATCAAATATATTAATATATTAAGTAAAGATTGGTAAAATGTTTGATTAACCATTTGCATACATTAAAAACTGGAAAAAAGGAAGTGAGTCAATGCAGAAATTAAACAATACACAATATTTTAACGTGAAGAAAGATACAGAAGTAATAGTAGGCGAAGTTATTCGAACTGTGTATTCAGCTTTAACCGAAAAGGGATACAATCCGGTAAACCAGATTGTCGGATATGTTATGTCAGGAGATCCGACCTACATAACAAGCCATAAGGGAGCAAGAAGCCTTATTATGAAAGTTGAACGTGATGAAATAATTGAAGAATTGTTGCGATTTTACATTGATAAGGAATCGAACTATTCGCATAAGAAGTAAAAAGAGAAAAAAGTGATAAATTTATCAATTTTTACTTATACAGGTTGTATCTATGGAATGTGAGGAGTTTTTATCACAAACCATAGATATGAAAATACCGTGCGCAGGAATAGGAGTTAATATGAACAGAATTATGGGACTTGATTATGGCTCTGTAACAGTGGGGGTAGCAATCAGTGATGCATTGTTGATAACAGCGCAGGGGATAGAAGTAATTCATCGTAAGCAGGAGAATAAACTACGTCAGACACTAGCAAGAATAGAAGAATTGATTGCAGAGTATGAGGTTAATACAATTGTCTTAGGTTATCCAAAACATTTGAACAATACTGTTGGCGAAAGAGCTGTAAAATCGGAAGAATTTGCAGAGAAGCTTAGGCAAAGAACTGGTCTGGAGGTTGTTCTCTGGGATGAGAGGCTGACAACAGTTGCAGCTCATCAGGTTTTAAGTCAGGCAAAGTTGGATTACGTAGAAAAGGCAAAGGTAGTTGATAAACTTGCAGCAGTGTTAATTTTACAAGGCTATCTTGATAAGTTGAGTTTTATAAAAAAGAAAGAGTTAGACGAGGCAGAAAATACAAGTATGGATTAAGCTCGCAAATTATATTTATCGCGGAGGCAAGGAATGGACAATAAACCAGAAGAAATCATTTTCATATCAGAGGATGGAGAAGAAGTTACTTTTGCTGTTTTAGAACAGACAAGATTAGGTGGCATTAATTATCTTTTGGTTACTACGACAAGTGAGAATGAAGAGGAAGCGGAAGCCCTTATATTAAAAGAGGTTTCGCAGGATACTGATGAAGATGCAGTATATGATATTGTAGAAGATGATAGTGAACTGGAATTGGTTGCTAAAATATTTCAGGCATTTCATCACCTATTTTCATCTTATCTTATATCTTGCAATTAATTTAATTCAAT
>JASGEU010000147.1:0-2693 GCA_047606065.1 Mobilitalea sp. | reverse complement strand
TATGTGGGCGGGAATTTCACCAATGTAGGTGGCGACGTCGGCCGGAGCTATATGGTAGCCTTTGATGCAGGCGGCGCTGTTATTACATCCTGGAATGCCTATGCTGGTGATTACGTGAGTACTATTATTGTAGCAGGCAGTACGCTATATGTGAGCGGGAACTTCACTTCCATTGGCGGGCAAAGCAGGGGCCGTATAGCAGCCTTAGATGCAAACAGCGGCACTGCCATTACAGGGTGGAACCCTAATGCTAATGATGTGGTAAATACCCTGGCAATGAGCGGGGATGGCAATACGGTATATGTGGGAGGAGCCTTTACTACTATTGGCGGGCAGAGCAGGAACCGGATAGCGGCCTTAAATACGTCAAATGGCACTCTCACAGACTGGAATCCTAATGCTGATGGCCCTTTGTACACGCTTGCAGTGGCGGGAGGTACTGTATATGCCGGGGGAGGCTTTACCAATATTGGCGGGCAGCCCCGGAACTATATAGCGGCCCTAAATACAGGGAACAACAATGCCACATCGTGGAACCCTAATGTTAATAATCTTGTTCTTGCCCTTGCAGTAGCCGGCAGCACGGTATATGCGGGCGGGAGCTTTACCATGATGGGCGCAGTCAACCGGCGCAATTTAGCTGCCTTCGATGCAACCACCGGCGCACCTACATCGTGGAACCCGGCCCCGGGTGGCGCCAGTACCCCTGTTTATGCGCTCGCAGTGGGCGGCGGCGCCATATATGTGGGCGGGGAATTTACTATTATGGACGGACAACCCCGTAATTTTATAGCTGCTTTTGATGAAACGAGCGGCGCCCTCAAACCATCGTGGAATCCCAGCGCCAACCACCGTGTTTTGGCGCTTGCGGCAACGGGTGGCAGGGTGTATGCTGGCGGGTTATTTACTAATATTGGCGGCGCTACCCGTAGCTGTATTGCAGCTTTAGATGCAACCACCGGTAATGCCATCACAGATTGGAATCCTAATGCCAATGGCAGTCTCTCAACCAATGCTGTGGGCACTCTTGCCGTAGCGGGTAATATAGTATATGCGGGCGGGAATTTCAAAAACATTGGCGGGCAGCCACGTGACTATATAGCAGCCTTAGATGCAACCACCGGCAATGCCACAGAATGGAATCCCGGCGCCAGTACTACTGTGTATGCCATTGCTGTTAGTGGCAGTATGGTTTATGTGGGTGGGGCTTTTACTACTTTTGACGGGCAACCCCGCAACCGGATAGCTGCTGTAGGTGCGGACGGCACCCACTCATCCTGGAACCCTAATGCTGTTGATGGAACCGTTAATGCGCTGGCAGTGGCGAACGGCAAGGTATATGCGGGAGGAGGTTTCTTTACCATTGGCGGGCAGGCACGCAGCTATTTGGCAGCCTTAGATGCAACCACCGGCAATGCCACAGAATGGAATCCAAACGCCAGCAGTAGTGTACAGGCCCTTGCAGCGGCAGGCGGCGCATTATATGCGGGAGGGCAATTCACTCAAATAGAGGGGCAAAGCAGACCCCGTTTCGCGGCTTTCAATGTATCCAACGGACTACCTGTAACTTTCGGTCCCATAGAAGCCTTTGTGAAAAACGGGTTGCTTACTGTAAACTGGACATCGCTTACCGAAACCAATAACCATCACTACGAAATCGAGGTGTCCAGAGATGGCGTGCATTTTCAAAAGATCGGCGAAGCAGTGCTGTCAAAGGCAAAGGATGGAAACGCTGATATGTCTTTAAGCTATGATTTCAGTTATCAGATCAGCACGGGGCTTTTAGCAATGAACGCAGCAGTTTTTTTGGGGTTGTTGTTTACGAAAAGAAGAAAATGGTTAGCACTGCTGTTTATTACTTTTGGTTTGTTATCCATCTGCCATATTTCCTGCAACAAGTCAACACTTGATGCAATTGATATTTCCGATAAAAAATCATTCATCCGCATTGCGCAGGTGGATATTGACGGAACAAAGACGTATAGCAAAACGGTGCAGGTAAGAGTAGTCGATGGCCAATAGTCCATGGTTGATATCTGATGTGGAATTTTGTACAATGTAAGATGTACGGTATACGAAACCGCACAGGATGCAGGATTTGATGCCTGATGTTTGATACTGGTTTGAAGTTCCAGGTTTGAAGTAATATAACCACCTTCAACTTTTCAACCCTGTCAACCGTTATCTGTCCACTTAAGCCAATGCTCAATTTCATTTGCCGAAAGCTAAATGCTTTAAGCTTTATGCTTCCAACTGATAGACTATAATCTATGGATGTGTAATGTGGGGCTTGGTAAGATGTACGATGTACGGTGTAAGATATACGGTTTAAGATGTAATCAGCATCCAGTAACCAGCAACTAGCCTTCAACTCTGTCAACCGCCATCTGTTCACTTAAGCCAATGCTCAATTTCATTTGCCGAAAGCTAAATGCTTTAAGCTTTATGCTTCCAGCTGATAGACTATAGTCTATGGATGTGTAATGTGGGGCTTGGTAAGATGTACGATGTACGGTGTAAGATGTAACCAGCATCCAGTAACCAGCAACTAACCTTCAACCCTGTCAACCGTCATCTGTCCACTTAAGCCAATGCTCAATTTCATTTGTCGAAAGCTAAATGCTTTAAGCTTTATGCTTCCAGCTGATAGACTATAGTCTATGGATGTGTAATGTGGGGCTTGGTAAGATGTA
>JASGEU010000146.1:0-9785 GCA_047606065.1 Mobilitalea sp. | reverse complement strand
CTTGTTACTTAATTGATCCATGGACTGTATTCCATCATTAACCAGTTGTTTCGTCCCTGTAGAAATTCGATCAATCTCATCAATAGAACTTGTCACACCTGTAATCTTTTCAGATAACAGATCCATTGTTTCTAAGCAATGGGTCGAATTCTCAGCTTGTTGTTCCACTCCCAGTTCAATCTGTTGTATGGAAAATCCTATTTCCTTACCAATCATATTAACTTGCTGGCTAGTGTGATTCACTGTTTCCACACCTGTTCTCATCTGTGTGTAAACTTGTTGAGCGTTACCAATTAAACCACTTACACTCTCTATCATCTCATTCATGCTATTACATAAATCCAGAAACTCATCCTTACTTCTAGTCGTAACTTTGAGGGTCAGATCACCTTTTGCAGCTTGCTGTGTAGTTCGAATAATTCTTTTAATGTTACTCCCCATATCCGCCGCAATAATTGTACCTACGCCAATCGCAAGAATGGAAGCGACTATCACATAGATGATAGTAAGCTGCTTAATATCCTTCGTTTGTTCCCCTATGGTAGTTTCCGGCAATAATGCCAATAGATTACACCCAAGGTTACCAATGGAACTATAGCATAATATATGAGGACTTGATTCATAGGTGATATCCATAAATCCTTCTGTATCCGTTCCCTGTAAGATATCATTATACTCCGTTGAATTTGCAATTAGCTGTTCTTTTGATGCATCGGAGAGTAACTCCAACGCTACCTCTGTTCTATCCTGACCAACTAAGATAGCTTTGCTGCCTGTGCCAAAATTTAAATCTTTTAAAATATCTGCCATCACTTCATTCATTACTTCCAGTATTAAATAACCAATAAATTCACCAGTTCCTGCATCTGTAATTGGTTTCGTCAAAGTAAGAACTGATTTCCCTTCTCTGGCTTGATCCATTTTCGACAGAAAGTCACTATTACCTGACCATAGCTTATTTTTTCGTGCAGTAATTTCCTCATAGTCCTTTGATTTTAAATAATCCTCATAGGAACTACTGCCAAGGTTTATCGCACTATTAATCGATATACTTTGACCATTTGCCGCAATTAAATAACCAAATTTCACATATTCATTAGAGGAAATATTTCCTTTGAAACTCTTTACGACAGCATCAAAATCTTGCTCTCCTTGTTCGGAATTTTTATAATAATCAATAATAGTTTTATCAGTCGAAATTCGAAAACTTGTATCTTCCACTGACTTCATTAATAAATTTAAATAATCCGCAGCCTTTCCTATTGTTTGAAGTGTGGATTTCTGATATTGATCCTTTACTGCTGCCGAAGTTCTTTGATAGGATGTAATTCCTAATACAATAATACAAGTTACAGGTAGTAAAAAAGCCAGTATTAGCTTAACTCTTATATTAAAGATTCTTCTTTTTTTCATAGTATTTTCCTCATCTCCCTGGTACCTTCTAAATATACAGATGTATGTAGAACTATCTATTTCACCGCGCAGAGCCCATTTACGCAAATGTTTTATAGTTAAAACAAGGGGCAGTATATAATATTTTCATATCATCATACATGCCCCAGTTATTTTTACCTATTAGTTGTAAAATTATGTCTATTCTTATTTACTCTTTTTTCTTGTGATAACATCAAAGGCAACTGCTAATACAAAGATTACACCTTTCACAACATACTGCCAGGATACGTCAATACCCATGAGGTTCATACCATTGGTTAAGGACATGATTACCAATGCACCGATAATTGTATTCGTTACACGGCCTATACCACCACTTACAGATACACCACCGATATAAGAAGAAGCAATCGCATCTAACTCGAAACCAAGTCCAGCCTGTGGTGAAGCAGATCCAAGTCTTGAAGTATATAAAATACCACCAAGAGCAGCTAACATACTTACAGAAGCAAAGGCAAATAAGGTAACCTTTTTAACATTAACACCAGAAAGTTCTGCTGCTTCAGCATTACCACCAATACCATAGATGTAACGACCAAGTCTGGTTTTGTTTAACATAAAATGATAGATAAATAATACAAAACCAACAATAACAGCTGTCCAGGGAATACCTTTGTAGCCAGCTAAAATCCACATGATTACCATAATAATAAGTGAAATGAAAAGTACCTTACCAATCGCAATTGGTAATGAACTTACGGTAAAGTTATACTTACGTAAATTCTTTCTGGACCTAATCTGACTAAAGATTACTAAAATAATTGCTGCCAATCCAATTACAAGTGTAAGCTCATGAAAACTACTTTTAATTGGAAGATCAGGAATAAATCCATTGGAAATATTCTTAAAACCTTCACTATTTACAACAATGGTGCCTGTTCCTGCGGTTGTTAAAGATAGTAATCCTCTGAAAATAAACATACCGGCTAAGGTTACAACGAATGCTGGTACCCCAACTTTTGCAACAAGGATACCTTGATAGAGACCAATTGCACATCCTGCAAGTAATACAATCGGAATAACTAACCAAGGTGACATTCCACCCTTCATCATAATCGCAGCAATCGCTCCAAGAAAACCGGCAACATAACCTACGGATAAGTCAATATGTTTAATAATAAGGATTACTGTCATACCAATTGCTATAATGGATACGTAACCTGTTTGCTTTATTAAGTCACTTAAATTCCTGGAAGACAAGAATGTACCTTCTGTTTGAATGTTAAAAAATATAAATATTAAAACCAGGGCAATGTACATTACATAATCTCGTATGTTACCCTTTAATAAGCCAAGTAATTCACTTCCCAGCCCTACTCTTTCATTAACAACTTCTCTATTATTACTCATTGTGTAACCTCCTCCACTCTAGTAGCTAATGCCATAACACTTTGTTCTGTGGCTTCTTCTGCTGATAAACAGCCTGTTATTGAGCCTTCGGACATAACATAGACACGATCACTCATACCTAAAACTTCCAGAAGTTCGGATGAAATCATAATGATACTCATACCCTCTTCTACAAGCTTATTCATTAGAGAATAAATCTCAAATTTAGCACCTACGTCTATACCTCTGGTAGGTTCATCCAGTATTAAGACCTTAGGACCAACAAATAGACATTTTGCTAATGATACTTTCTGTTGGTTACCACCACTTAAGTTGCCAACTAACTGCTTTATGGAAGGAGCTTTAATATTAATTGATTTTTTATAGTCATTTGCTATATTAATCTCTTTATTCTCATTGATGGAAAATCCCTCCGCCAATGCTTCTAGATTGGCGATAGAAATATTATATTTAATGTCCTGGATTAAAACTAACCCATTTCCTTTTCTATCTTCGGTTACGTAAGCAACACCTGCTTCTAATGCTTCTTTGGGATGTTTAAAGTTCTTCTTAGCACCTTCTACATAGAGTTCTCCGCTTGTAATATTATATCTAGGTGTATTGCCGAAGATACTTAATGCTAATTCAGTACGTCCTGATCCCATCAGACCTGCAATACCTATAATTTCACCTTTTCGAACATTTATATTAACGTCATGCAATATCTCACGATCTAAAACTGGATTACGTACGGTCCAATTTTTAATATCTAAGCAAATATCTCCGAATTCTTTCTTCTCTCTCTTCGGGTAAATGTTTTCAATTTCTCTACCTACCATATGCTTGATAATTTCTTTCTCAGAAATCTTTTGTTCCTTCGCATTCATGGAGCAGATGGTACTGCCATCACGGATTACAGTAATCGTATCAGCAACTGATACAACTTCCTTTAATTTATGTGAAATCATAATTGAGGTAACACCAGTTTCCCTAAGCTGTTTTAATAAATCAAGAAGATTTGCACTATCATCCTCATTCAGAGCGGCTGTAGGTTCATCCAAAACCAAAAGCTTTACATTTTTGCTAAGAGCCTTTGCAATCTCAACTAATTGTCTTTTTCCAACTGATAAATCTTTAATTTTCATAGAAGGATTAACATCCAGCTTTACCATCTTAAGCATTTCCTGCGCACTAACGATGGTTTGGTTCCAGTTAATAACTCTTCCTTCCATAATCTCATGACCAAAATAAATATTTTCATACACACTTAACTCTGGAATTAAGGCGAGCTCTTGATAAATAATAGCTATACCTTCTGCTTCAGAGTCTGCTATTGATTTAAATCTTTTTTCACTTCCATTGTATATAATATTACCATTGTATGAGCCATGAGGATAAACCCCGGAAAGCACTTTCATCAAAGTCGATTTTCCTGCCCCGTTTTCTCCTACCAAACAATGTATTTCGCCTCTTTCAACCTTGAAATTAACATTATTTAGAGCCTTGACTCCAGGGAATTCTTTTACTATGTTTTGCATTTCAAGAATATAATCACTCATTACTTATCCTTCCTTCTAAAACAATTTTCATGCTTCACATGAAAATGCGTTGTCTTAAATTCGAGACCGGTTTAAGAATAATAAAACATTATTTTTAAACCGGTCTCAAGATGACTTAATTTATGAATTTAAAATTATTCTAATCCAGTAAATTTAGAAGCCTCATAGTATCCAGAATCGATGAGTTCTTTCTTAACATTATCCTTTGTTACAACTACAGTTGCAGTCTGTTTGGAAGGAACATCAATATTCTGATTGTTATAAGTTGAATCTGTAGCAGGAGTCTTTCCACCAATTACATCAATTGCCATGTTCATAGCATCAGCTGCTAAAGTACGTGTATCTTTAAATACTGTCATGGACTGTTTTCCATCAATGATGTATTGAACGGAAGCTTGTTCAGCATCCTGACCTGTAATGAAGTAACCAGATACGTCTGTATCAGCTGCAAATACGTCAGCGATAGAACGAGCGGTACCATCGTTAGGAGCAAGAATGAAACATTGACCCTTATCTGCTGCAGATGCACTTGTTAAATGAGCTTCTGCTTTAGATTTAGCTTCGTTGAAATCCCAGTTTGTTGTAACCTGACCAATGATCTTGGACATTTCATCACGAGTAAGAGTAGCTTTGTCTTGAAGAGCAATTGCTTCGGAAGAATTCTTGATTACGAATGTACCATCAGCAATCTTAGGCTGTAACTTATTCCATGCACCTTCAAAGAATAAGAAAGCATTGTTATCTGTTGCTGCACCAGCGTAAAGGTATAAAGGAAGACCTGTACCGGATGCATTATCAACTAAATACTGACCCATAGCTTCACCAACTGCAACGCTGTCGAAGGTTACATAATAATCAACTGCATCAGTGTTAGTAATTAAACGGTCATAAGAAATAACTGTGATACCAGCTTCTTTTGCTTCTTCCACAGATGCTGCAGCTGCTGCTGCATCCTGTGCACAGATGATAAGAACTTTAATTCCTTTGGAAATTAAGGTCTCAACGTTTGTTTTTTCATTAGCAGAGGAACCCTGGCTAAATAATACTTCTACTGTATAGTCTGTAGAGGAGATAACATCCTCAAATCTTGCCTGATCCTGTAACCATCTAGGCTCGTCCTTTGTAGGTAATACAATACCAACGTCAACCTTACCTTTACCACCATTATCCTTTGGTGTGTCATTGGAACCAGCATCATCTTTTTTACCGCAAGCTGCTAAAGATGATATTAGAACTAAGGTTAATAATACTGCAATAATTTTTTTCATACCCTCAATCCATCCTTCATATAATTATTTTTTAGGCTTTGTCGAGTAGTCCACCAAAGCTTTGTTACATTAGTATATTACAATATACAAAAATTATTATCAATGGATTGGATTGTTGTACATATTGACTATATTGCTCATTATTTTAAGTTTTTTGCAGTTCTGTAAAATCTTGCTCTTTAAATTTAAAAAAACGAATTATTCCTTATAATTTCCAAATACTTCAAGTTTATTAAACTATTCCGAACCCAGTTCGGAAACCTGCTTTATAAAACAAATGCACACCAATTACAGGTTCTTGTAATTGGTGTGCAGACATTTTGAAATATTATTAAATGAAGAGTTACATTAATTCATACTTTTTTCTTCTGTCTGATAGACGTCTTCATATAGATGGAAACCACCTTTAATAACCGTCTCATCAATATTTTCTTTCGTTACTGCTTGTACATCAATATAAATATATGGAATATCATAGGTTCCATCATTAATTGTTTCCTGGTCATTAATTTCCTGACCATTGGCAAGTGCAAGACATACCTCAACAGTTTTCTTTACCAGATTTTTTATGGGTTTGTAGATTGTCAGTGCCTGTTTGCCATTCACAATTCTTTGGCATGCCACCAAATCTGCATCCTGACCAACTACTACCACTTGTTCTGCAATTTGTGCTTCTGATAAAGCATCTATAACCCCCCAGGCCATAGAGTCGTTACCACATAGAATTGCAGTAATTTTATCTCTATTTTCCTTCACCTGGTCTACAACAAAGTCATAGGCACCCTCTCTTTTCCAGCCATCCACCCAGACCTGATCCAGTATCTCAATTTTCTTTTCTTCAAGAGCAGGTTTAAATACACTCATAGCGCCATCATTTATCATTTTGGTATTACTATCGGTCTTATCCCCGTTTACAATGAGATACCCACCCTCGGGTGCATATTCAAGCATATACTGTGCCATCAACTCCCCAACCCTTGTATGATCAAAGGAAATGTAAACGTCAACATTTGCATTACTTACCAATCGATCATAGGAAATTACCGGTACATTTTGATCTTTTGCTGCCTCCACACATCTCGCCTCTACAAAACAGTCATTCGGGGCAATTACCAAAACATCAATATCCTGTTTTAACATGTTTTTTACTTGATCGTACTGAAGATCAGAATCATTATTTGCATTACTGACAATTACGTTTATTCCATGCTGCTCCGCCTCAGAAATAAACATTTCTCTGTCACGAATCCACCGATCCTCCATCAGCGTTCCCATGGAAAAGCCAACAACGATTCCCTCTTCCTCCTTATCATCTTTAATCTCCGCGTTTTTTTCCTTACAGCCATACAAAGTGATGCTATGAATGGCAACCAAGATAAACAATAATAATTTCTTTCGCAGCAGCCTTCTCCCCATAATCCATCCTCCATTCTACCCTTAAGGGTAATCGTTATAACTAAGTGCTATAAGCAGCTTTCTCCCCACGACAAAGCCCTTTGTTACGCAGTGTACATTTTTTTATATTCACTTGCATTATAACCTGTTGATTTTTTGAAAATTTTTGAGAAATAGTTAGGGTCTACATAACCTACCATAAAGGATACATCCTTCACTGACAAGTCTTCTCTTTTCAATAGTTCTTTTGCTTTATCCATTCGAACCAGCACCATTTTATCAATAAAGCTTGTGCCTGTTGAGTTCTTATAGAAGCGGCTAAAATAATAGGAGCTTAAGTTAACATACTTTGCAATTTCATCCAGAGAAATATCCTCTTGATAATGCTCTTCTATATATTGATCTGCTTTTTCTATAATGGAATTCGCCTTGCTTTGTCTGCTGGCAGCAATTGCTTTCAGCGACTCTTGTAAATAGCGCTGCCCAATCAAAAATAGTGCTTTCTCATCCTTTGCACTAATTATATCTCCCAGTACACGATAATCGTCCTTTGCCAATACCTTTTCCCAACGTTTTTCAAAGCCTACAATTAGTCCAATCATCCATTTTTTAATTGTATCGAAATTCATACTTGGATCTAAACTCATGCGATCATAGAGCTGCTCAAAGGATAACTCAACCATCTTATCCTCATTTTCTGATACCCTGGCATAGATTTCGGTTTCAATTAACTGTTCATAATCACTTTCCAAACCTACATTTTTATCAATGATATCATCCTCATGAAGAATATGGCTGAAAAGATTTTCATTCACTGCATCACTGGTTTCCAGCACACTTAAGGTATGAAGCGCTTCCTGATAGGATTTTTTTGCGTTATTAATATCTTTGTGATAGCTGCCAATTCCGATATAAATATCTGGATAAAGTCTGACTGCTCTCTCAATAATTCTCTGTGCAATTTTAACCGACCTTGCCTTCTGGTCATAATCACCTTCTTCACCATCATCAAAGATATAGACTATAATGCGGTTTAACATAATAGGGCTTACAATACATCCCACGGTTCCCTTAATGATTTTCTTATATTCTTCATACATTTTTTCACCATGGATACCTGCACCGATTTTATTCTCTATGTTATTTCTATTCTTTTGTCCAAACTCCAATGCCATGACATAACCGCCGGTGTTGGAATAGCCAAAAAGATTACAATAGTTTTGCAGCTGTGAAGTGTCCTGACCATACATGCATAAGGAATTCATAAAACCTGTTTCCAAAATTGGAATAATCATCTCTAAGCGTTCCTGCTGCTCCAGAGTTTCCTTACGTTTTATGTTATTCTGTTCAATTCTGTCTACTACCTTTTGAAAGGTCTCTACGAATTTAGCCTCTTTTACAGGCTTTAATAAATATTCTTCCACTCCTAAAGCAACGGATTCCACCGCGTAATCAAAATAATCAAATGCAGAAATAACAATAAAACTAACAGAAGGATCTACTTTCCTGATTTGTCTCATCGCTTCCAGACCGTTAATACCTGGCATATTAATATCCATGATAATAATATCCGGATGGTTCTGATAGGATTTTTCAATTGCATCCTTCCCGGAACGTGATTTATCAATTGACTTTATATTTTCAAAATTCTTTAAGATCATATACTCCACCGATTCTACTGCAATCGGTTCATCATCTACGATTAATACCTTGTACATTTTTGTTATCCTTTTATACCTTTATTTTTTATAGGCAGTTTTAATATAAAGTTCGTCCTGCCATTACTATAGGTTATGTTCATGACATCCTGCTTTTTATAAAAAAGCCTTAGCCGATTAAGCACATTATCGATGCCAATCCCAGTAGTATGCCCTCTTTTTTCCTGGTTCTTCTCTTTTTTGTACTTTCTATTTAAAATTAACTTTACAGTTTCATGGGGTATTTCTTCGCCGGTATTTGAAATTGTGATATAGAGATTGTGAACTTCTTTTTTAACACTGACTTCAATTACCCCGCCATGTTCCGACTTACTGATACCATGAATGTATGCATTTTCCACCAGTGGCTGCAGGGTCATACGTGGTAAAATAAAGTTATCAATATCTTCGCCTTCCGGTTTATTTAGTTGAAAATCAATAATATCTCCAAATCTGGTAATGAGGAGCTTCATGTAGGCTTCTACATTATTTAACTCATCCCCTAAGGTTGCATCATAATTTAAACCCTTTAGATTATAGCGAAATATTTCCGCAAAATTTTCCAAATACTCACAGGTCACATTATCACCCTGCAGCATTGCTACCTTAGCACCTATATTAATGGAGTTAAATATAAAATGTGGATTTACCTGGGATTGTAGTGCCAATAATTCAGCTTCATGCAGAGCACTTTTCATTTTAATATTATTTAACTTTTCCTCCGTTAATTTAATTTCCAGACGCTGCTTCTCCTTCAGCTCATTGACAAAAGTCTTAATACTCGCTGTCATACTGCTAAAGGTTTGATATAAAATATTAATTTCTCTGCTGGCATTCTGTTCGTGTATGACGACATCAAAATTACCCTTGGATACCTCCTTGGCATAGGAAGCAAGTTTCGAAATTGGCTTGGTAAATTCCAAACTGAAGATAATAATCAGTATGGTAATTAATATCACTGTTACACCGAACATAAAATAACTAATTGCTGTATTCTTATCAATTTCTCTTTGAATCTCAATATATTGCTTGGCACTCTCACTCAAGTCGGTACTCATCATATCTTCAATATACTCACCGAT
>JASGEU010000145.1:0-3360 GCA_047606065.1 Mobilitalea sp. | reverse complement strand
CTTCATTTCTCTGGTTTCTATATTCATGAGGGAGTATACATTCTCTATAATTCCGGTCTGTCGATTGACCGCAACAATACCACCCAGATTATTATTGGCAGTAAACTGATCCTCTGTCAGTGATTCCTTTGAAGTCCTTTGCATAGGTGCACCATAGATATATCCATTACGAATAATGCCTCTGTTATAAACACATACACCTGCTGAATTCGTCGTTGTAATAAAAGGATCTATGGTCTTAACAACAAAGTTCTCTATTACACCGCTTTCATAATTCGTATGACAGATTGCGGCACTGTCTGCTTTGTAGGTTTGAGCAGCATTACCATTATTACGCAGTGCCATAATATTACTGATCTTACCATAATTATAGGTAACGATACGGTCTGTCTTTCTCTCGACATCACTGCCCCAACCATCTACATAGGTAAATACCAGATTCTTAAGCTTTCCATAATAGCCAAGGGTTGAGATCAGGTTAGCGGTACTGTTATATTTAAGTGTGTGCCCTCTAAAGTCCAGTTCTCCGTTAAAGGTCTGACTGGCAGTTATATTGTTCCAGTTCAAAGGGAACACAATATCCTTTATTACATAGTACTTTTTATCAAGTCCATATCGAACATCTGCCAGTTCATCTGCGGTTTTAATGCCAATTATTTCTCTTTCCGTAGTAAACTCTTCTTGATCTAATGAAATTTCATAGTCGAAAACCACAGCCCAAAGATCAAATCGATACGTATGATAGCCCTTCTCCACCTCATAATAAAAGTCGGTGTCACTGGTACGTTCACTGCCGCTATACACTTTGGTATCCACCAAGGTCTCTGTTTTATCCGGAGCTACCTGATACATGCGCAGCGTATAGGTTCCATCTCCATTAGCAATCCATTCCTGTCTTCTGGTATCGACCCACGCTCCGTCCTTATAAATCTTAAGTAAATAAGAAGGAGTTGCTCCCAGTTCCCCGCGTTGATCGCTTACAACAGCATTGATATTAGCATAATAATGGCTATCGTCACTTAACTGCGTCTTATGAAAACGTATCCCCCATAAACAGTTAATGCCTCCAGTCCCATCAGCAGTTTCTGCCACAATATAAATCCTGCGTACACCCGATAAGGTCAGGTTATCATCAAAGAACTTAACCTCTGTCCAGCGACAATACTCTGTTCCTCTGGTTAAATCAGTTACGGACTGGGTAGCAAAAGGAACGGCTGTCTTATTAACATCCGGATCATCTAAATAAAATTTGAAATTAGTTGTTCTGTTAACATAAGAATATCCTATCTGGAAGCTGTTCCACTGCTCCTGACCAAAATCTACATCCAGGCTGAATTTTGCTTTTGTTTGTCCGTTGCTGCCAAAACGATAATTTTGATACAGTGTGACTCTGGTATTGTAACTGGTAATCTTTTTGGCAGGTATTTCTACTGATTTTATTAATTTATTCTTATTCAACTGCAGAATACTGATATCACCAGTAATCGCCTCTCTGGTTGCAATCTTAAGGTATTCTTTCTTTTCAAACAGCTCGGAATAATACAATTCATAATTCTTACGATAGGTTGTTCTGTCATAGCCATTATTGAATTCTTTTGCAAAGAATCGGAAGGTATAGGTCTTATCCTTCTTTAACTTTGATACATCAATAATTGATACCCGTTCCTTCGAGGTTATCTCATAGGTCGCTACCTGCACATCACTTTGATCATATACAGCGACAGTAACTGGATAGGTTATTACAGCATTATCCGGATCTTTTACCGTTACTCCGTATAGTTGTATAAAGGTAGAAGAGGCGTAAATTGCTTCTATGTCAATGACAGGAGATTTCTTCAAGGTATGGAAAGATTCAGGAGTATAATAAGTTTCAATCTCCCGATAGATTTCATTTCCCACTTGTCCCATTTGTACCTTTGGCTTAATCTTTATCTTATATTCCGTAAAGCTCTTCAGATTATCCACATTAAAAACATAGGTGACATTACTGCCATCCTCGTTATTGGTTTTCATTAACTCCAATTCTTCCGGGCTCATCGGAATAATACCGTTATTCGGAACCTCTGACGGAGCATCCTGTGTTGGTTCCTCTGTTGATTTATGATAGGTAACATCAACACCGGTTGCCTCTGATCCATCCGAATTTACGAAAGAAATATCTAAGTTGCTGATCAGTTTCACCAGTCGAGCGTCCGTTCTTGCCAGATCCAGCCCAATTGCAATGGCAGCACTTGAATCATCCACGGATTTAACTTCCACTTTAAAGAAAGCATACCCTAAGGAAGAAATCGGCATAGTGGTAAAACTCATTTCGCCAATGGTGGCACAAGGATACACTCCACGATTATCATTGATGTTATAATCACAATAAACACGTATCTTATATACCTCATAGTCAAGTAAGTCCAGAAACTGTACCGAACATCCTTCCATTGGTATGGCATGAGCTTCCCCATTTTCATTCTGTGCAAGCTTATTTCCTGCGTTATCGCTAAGATTAACGGTAGTTAAGATCGGGTTGTCATTCTTATCAAATACACTAAAGAATAAACTTCCCTCACTTATTTCAGCCATATCCTCATTCTTCACATTGATTTTAAGTTCAATATTCTTTACTTCATTTTTAACCATAATAATTTCTGCTTTAGGAGGTTGTTTACAGGTATGGCTGTTCCCCTTTATTGAACCTTCTAAGGGCAGCACATTCCCAAAGCGATCATAACAGATAAATTCATAGTCATACTCTGTGTTAGAAAGTATTTTTCCGTTGGATTCATACACAATCTGTACTCCGGTTTTAAGTCCTGCCAAATCCTTAGCCGAAACCGGAAGAACATATTGAACTTCAGAATCCGCCTTTGAAGTTATAATTACCTCAACACGACCCATATACTGAACCGTCTCGATATACTCGTTAATTGCAGTTAAATTACCCAGCTTATCCGTATACTGACTTGTACTGCTGATTGCGTTGGTTATAGATAGATTAGCCAATTGCAGCTTATTGTAAAATATATTACCATTGGTCCAGTTTAGTTTAATTGGTTGTAACTCCGATAAAGGTTTGGTATGAACATTTGCCTCTGTAAGATCCTCGGTCATCTTTTTGCCAAAGGCATCCAAGTAATCCATCTGAACAACCACATGATAATCAGTGTCCGGCTTTAAGGGTGCAATTTTAACATCCGCAGATGAGCCGTAGGCTTTTTTCATAACCAGCTTCGTACCCTCATATACGCTAAAGCTAACTCCTGTACGGTAAAGGAATTCATTATTTTCAATTTCCAGCCCACGGGATTGGATCGAATATACCGTGGTTGAAAAGGTTCCTACTTTGGCAATGGGTTTCTTCCAATTGGG
>JASGEU010000144.1:0-8903 GCA_047606065.1 Mobilitalea sp. | reverse complement strand
GACTTTGCTTGGTTGATATAATCAGCTGCCGCCTCCTTTGTCAGACCACCAGCTAAATTAATAAAATCAACTACCCTTGCTCCAAACTCTGCTTTATAGACACCAGGATTTACAACTGCTCCACAAACATGGGCATATAAAAAAACTTTATCTTTGTTCTGAGACGCTTCTTTATTCTCTTCCTTTGAAACTGTGGGTGACAACATATTTTTATTCTCTACATTCGCATTCTGTGCTGCCTCTGTATCTGTCCCGCCATCTTTTAACTCCAAAGTACTTAATACAGCCGTATCCTTCTTCTGAAAGGCACAGCTGTAACAAATTCCCGAAATAAGAAGAAATGTCACAGATAAGCCTAATACAATCCATCTCTTTTTCATAATCGTCTTCCTTTGTCCGACGACCTAAAAGTACCCTCTATACTTTTTAAAGACTATTTTATTTTACATAATTTGTACATCTATTACAATAGGTAGATTAGCCATAATTTCATATAAATCATGAACAATTTTCTCGATTCCATTGAAACACGACAATACCTGCAACAATAAGAGCTACACCCAGCAGTTTTCTCCACTCAAAGGGAACTTTCTCTGCTCCGCACAACCCAAAAATTTCAATCAAATATGCCACAATAAGCTGTGCAGTTATAATGAACATATTTGCAACTGCTGGTCCGAGATTATCCACACTTTTAATTACAGTATAGGTGATAAAGGCACCCATGACACCGCCAATCAGCATATATTTGTGATCAATTTTAAACAAGGCGGCAAAATTACCTTGCCTGCCGGTTACAAACCAAGCTACTATACATACCAGCAGCGCGCTAAATTGAACAAAACTGGCTGATACCCAGATACTCGTTTGTTTCGTTACGCCAGTATTAAGAACTCCCTGCGTGCTCATTAATGCACCGGATAAAATAGCAATTAAGATACCCCACATAGTTGCACCAAACCTTTCGTTTTACAATTACCTTTAAGATTACCAGTAAAAGTGTTCTCTATTCAGTATTTCAGGCACTTCTTATATGAAACAATGGAAAAAGCATGGATAACATTCCTTGCAAGTGTTATCCATGCTTTTCCTATACTAATTATGGCTTTTCTTCAGCTTAAATAATATCTCTCATTTATATAAGAGCTCTTTTTGTCATTCCTTTATCTTACTAAGACAAGCCTCCAGTATCTGTATCATTTGATCAATATGTTCTTTTTCAACAATTAACGGTGGAACAAAGCGCAGGACATTTGCGCCGGCTGATATTACAATCAGCCCTTGCTGCATTGCTGCCGGAATAATATCCTTTACCGGTATGGTAAACTCCAAACCCTGCATTAAGCCTAGTCCACGTCTTTTCACTATGATATCATATTTCTTCGTAAGCTCCTCCAGACGTTCCTCCAAATAAGGAGCAACTTCTTTCACATGGTTAAGCAGCTGTTTTTGCTCAAAAATATCAAATACTTTACTGACTGCTGCTGTTGCAAAAGGATTCCCTCCGTAGGTGGTGCCATGATCACCAATTTCAAAGGCTTTTGCTACTTTTTCTGTTGCTGCAAAGGCGCCTACCGGCAATCCACCTCCAAGTGCTTTCGCACTCGTAAGAATATCCGGTAAAACACCATATTGTTCAAATGCAAACATTGTTCCGGTTCTGCCCATTCCACATTGAATTTCATCAAAGATTAAAAGGATATCCTTCTCATCGCAGAGTTTACGTATTCCTTCTAAAAATTCCTTGGCAGCCGGATATAACCCACCTTCTCCTTGCACCGGCTCAACTATAATTGCACTGGTATTGTCCTTAATAAGTGCTTCAACACTGCTTAAATCATTATATTCAGCAAAAACTACTCCTCCAACCAATGGTTCAAAGGCTTCACGATACTTTTTATTCCCGGTAACACTTAAAGCTCCCATACTTCTTCCATGAAAAGAATTTTGCATGGATATAATCTCACTTCCAGTATTTCCATTCTTCTTATAGTAATACTTTCGAGCTAACTTGATTGCTCCTTCAATTGCCTCTGTCCCGCTATTCGTAAAAAAAACGCGATCCATTCCGGAAGCCTTTGTAAATTTAGCAGCTGCCCTGGCGGCTGGAACTGTGTAAAAGAGATTGGAAGTATGCAAAAGTTTGTCAATCTGTGCCTTTAATGCATCATTATAATCCTTATCCTGATATCCAAAGGCGAAAACAGCAATACCCGCCGCAAAATCCAAATATTTTTTATCATTCACATCATATAAATACATACCTTCCCCTCGGTCTAATACAATCTGATACCGACTATAGGTTTGCATCAATACTTGATCTGCTTCTTCAATGTAATGCTTCATAATAATCCTCCCATCTACAGTTCTTCATTTTCAAAGATACTTTCCTTGTCAATGATAGCTGTGCCGATGCCTTTATTCGTAAAGAACTCCAGCAATAGGCAATGCTCAATTCTGCCATCCAGAATATGTACTCTCGATACTCCATTACGAACTGCATCCACACAGTTTTTCAATTTTGGAAGCATTCCCCCGCCAATAAAGCCGCTATCAAATAATTCATCTGCTTTATCTAAAGTTAACACAGAGATTAAACTGTTCTTATCCTTTGGGTCTGCGTATACACCTTCAATATCAGTGAGAAATACAAGCTTTTCTGCACCAATTGCAGTAGCCACTGCACAGGCAGCATCATCGGCATTAATATTATAGTTTTGATATTCATCATCAACGCCGATTGGTGCAATTACAGGTACAAAATTATTATCTATCAAGGTATCAATAAGTTGAGTGTTAACTTCTTTAATATTACCCACAAAACCAATATCCTGCCCATTTACATTACGTTTTTCTACCTTTAAGGTACTTCCATCCTTACCACTAATACCCACTGCCTTAACACCAAG
This sequence comes from Mobilitalea sp., assembly GCA_047606065.1. Lineage (GTDB taxonomy): Bacteria > Bacillota > Clostridia > Lachnospirales > Lachnospiraceae > Mobilitalea. The sequence goes on along the minus strand of JASGEU010000144.1, from coordinate 5,994 downwards.
TTTCTCCACCAATTGCACCAGATTCTTGTTCACCTTACCAAGCACCATCTCGGCAACTTCCATGGTTGGCGCATCCGTTACACGAAGTCCTTCCACAAATCTGGATTCATGCCCCATCAGCCCCAGCCATTTGGTTATTTCTTTTCCGCCGCCATGTACGATGATGGGCTGCATACCAACAAGTTTTAACAGTGCAACATCCTTAATAACATTAAGCTGTAGATTTTCATCGAGCATAGCACTTCCGCCATATTTGACAACAACCTTTTTATTGTTAAATTTTTGTATATAAGGTAACGCTTCAATGAGTGTCTGCGCTTTTAAGAGAATCTGATCCATCTGTTCCATAATGAATTCCTTTCTAATCTATGTTATTGTTCATTTCTGTTTTAAACTTGTAAAGTATATTACCTCATTCTACTCAATAAATATTGGCTATCAGGAGCGATAATCCGCATTAATTTTTACATAGTCATAGGATAAGTCGCAACCCCAGGCGGTTGCTTTCTCATTTCCTGCTTTCAAATCCGCCACAGCTTTTACTTCCTTAGCCGAAAGTATTTTTGTTGCAAATTCTTCAGAGTAATCGGTTGCCATTCCATTTTCCACAAGCTTCAGGACCCCGTCCGCACTTTCGATCACAAGATCAACCTGCTCTGGATCAAACTCAATACCGGAATAACCCATAGCACATAGAATACGTCCCCAGTTCGCATCATTACCAAACACAGCAGTTTTCACCAAGCTTGAGGTTATAATGGATTTGCTGATGATAACTGCATCCTCCTGTGTCTTAGCGTTAGCAACGGTAACTTCAAAAAGTTTTGTGGCACCTTCACCATCCGCTGCCATCTGTTTTGATAAATCTGTTGTCACAGAGTTTAGGGCTTCACAAAAAGCCGTATAATCTGCATCCTTTTCAGTAATTGTTTTATTGCCTGCTAACCCATTGGCAAGAACAATTAGTGAGTCATTGGTAGAAGTATCTCTGTCCACAGAAACCATGTTAAAGGATTTCTTCACATCAGCACTTAATGCCTCCTGTAAAAGTTCCTTACTAATTGCAATATCTGTTGTAACAACTCCCAACATTGTAGCCATATTGGGATGAATCATTCCGGAACCCTTTGCCATACCACCCACGTGTATTTCTTTCCCCTCCAGCACAAAGCTGACGGCTGACTCCTTCGAATAAGTATCTGTTGTCATAATAGCCTGTGCAGCAAGTGAACCCGCCTCAGTGCCTTCCTGTAAGTCCTCTGCTAAAAGTTTCACGCCTTCTTCAATAATCTCTATCGGCATTTGCTTCCCGATTACTCCTGTTGACAAGGTATATACGGCATCTACTGGCAGTTTCATATTATCTGCCACTGCTTTTGCCATTCTTTCATTATTAATGTCACCTTCCGCTCCAGTACACGCATTGGCTACACCACTATTAATTACAACTGCTTGAACAAAAGCGCTGTTTTTTGTGATATTAATATCCCATTTTACAGGTGCTGCCTTCACCACGTTGGTTGTAAAGGTTCCCGCTCCAACTGCCGGAACAACAGAATAAACCAACGCCATATCCTTTTTCTTCTTTTTAATTCCTGCATATACTCCCGCTGCTTGAAATCCCTTTGCTGCTGTTACTCCACCGTCTATTTTTTTCATTATTGTTACCCTGCCTTTCTCTACCTGCAAACCAAACTGCTAGATTTATGTATTTCATTTTATATTTTCTATCTCATGGACAATCTTTAACTATCTATACTAATTGTATAGTAATCTAGATCTTCTCTGTGTTCCCAGCCAAGGCCTCTCCAGAATTGTTTTCCCTTTTCATTTTCCGAATAACACACCAATCCAATTTTTACAATTCCTTCTTCTTTTAATGCCTTGATAACCGCTTCAATCAACAACCTGCCTATTGATCTTCGTCTATTCCCTTCTTCAACACAGACATGGTAGAGGTATCCCCGTCTTCCATCCTGTCCGCATAAAGCAGTTCCAACTATCTCCCCATTTTCCTCGGCAACAAAACTTGTATTTGGATTTCTCTTGATGAATTTTTCGATACCCTCTTTCGAATCGTCAGGATATCTAAGTCCGACACCTGGTGAATTCGTCCAAAGTACAAATACATCATCATAATCCTTTGTATTGAACCTACGTATCAAGAACCACACCCCCTGATAAGATTTTTGACCGTCTTTTCAGGCGGTCAAAGGCTTATAAAAATTATTTATAATTATACATCTAAATTTAAATTTATGCAATACTTAATTTAAACTTTTCATATTAATTCCTTTTTTTAATAGTTCATCATAGATCCTGGCGATAGGAAATCCAACAATATTATAATAATCTCCCTCAATTTCTTTAATATGAATACCGAACTTACCTTGGATTGCATAGGCACCGGCTTTATCCATTGGTTCTCCCGTAGCAATGTAGTCTCTAATCTGTTCTAAGGAAAGAGAGTTCACTCTCACCTTGGTGCTTACAGCAAAGGATATCTCTTCTTCTACCTTTTGCTGCTTACGAAGAATAAGGTGAACTCCTGTATATACCTCATGTTCCTCATTTGATAACATTTCAAGCATTCGCTGTGCGTCATTTTCATCCTTCGGCTTGCCTAATGCCTGATTCTTATAGAATACCAAGGTATCTGCACCAATGATTATGGTCTCCTCATATTTATTTAAACTATTCTCAAAGCATTGTAAAGAAGCATCTGCTTTCAATTTTGCCAATGCCTGAACCATTTCTGACGGTATTGTTTCCTCCACCTTTTCTTCTACTTCAGCTGCGATAGCAATAAAATGAATTCCCATGAGCTCCATTATTTCTTTTCTTCTTGGAGAGTTAGAAGCTAATATAACTTGGTACATATTAATTCCATCCTTTCGTATTAGTACTTTCCTGCCATAACTTGTACTCTAGTCTTTTCTTTCATTATAATAGTTATCTTTTTTATGTAAAGGGGATCTGTATCTCTTACCTGTCAGATATCTATCTAAAAATGAATTTTTATACTTTTTTATATTTTGTTCTTGCATAATAATAAGATGTGTTGTATATTTAATCAAAAGAAAAACACTTGTTGGTTCCAAATACCGCATAAAAGAAGGTACTGAACCGATAAAAGTAATTAGGAGGATGTTAATATGAAGGAGAAAGTAATTCTTGCCTATTCCGGTGGACTTGATACTACCGCTATTATTCCTTGGTTAAAAGAAAACTATGATTATGAAGTAGTTTGTGTGTGTATTGATGTTGGACAGGGAAATGAACTTGATGGTTTAGAGGAACGCGCGAAACTATCTGGTGCAACTAAACTATATATTGAAGATGTAGTGGACGAATTTGTTAATGATTATGTGCTTCCCTGTGTGAAGGCTAATGCGATTTATGAAAATAAATATTTGCTTGGTACCTCAATGGCCAGACCGGTAATTGCAAAAAGACTTGTTGAAATTGCAAGACTTGAGGGTGCTACCGCAATCTGCCATGGTGCAACTGGAAAAGGCAATGATCAGGTGCGTTTTGAATTGACCATTAAAGCACTTGCACCTGACTTAAAAATAATCGCACCCTGGAGAATCTGGACCATGGCTTCTCGTGAGGAAGAAATTGAATATTGCGAAAAACATGGTATTCACTTACCTTTCTCCGCGGATAACAGTTATTCCCGTGACCGTAATCTTTGGCACATCAGCCATGAGGGATTAGAGCTCGAACTCCCCTCCAGTGCACCGAATTATGATCACTTGTTAGTTCTTGGTGTTTCACCTGAAAATGCTCCCGATGAAGGTGTTACCCTTACATTATCTTTTGAAAATGGTATTCCTACTGCTCTTGATGGTAAGGAAATGTCTGCAACAGATATTATTAAGGAATTAAATGACCTGGGCGGAAAACACGGAATAGGAATTGTTGATATTGTAGAGAATCGTGTGGTCGGCATGAAATCCCGTGGTGTTTATGAAACTCCAGGTGGTACGATATTGTTAGAAGCACATATGCAGTTGGAAGAGCTAATTCTGGACCGTGCTACTCTTTCTGCCAAAAAAGAAGTTGCTAACCGTTTTGCAGATATCGTTTATGAAGGAAAATGGTTTACTCCTTTAAGAGAGGCTTATCAGGCATTTATCGACGTAACACAGCAATATGTAACTGGTGAAGTGAAACTGAAGCTTTATAAGGGTAATATTATTAAACAGGGCACAACCTCTCCTTACTCCTTATATAACGAAAGTATCGCATCATTTACCACCGGTGAACTTTATAACCATAAGGATGCAGAAGGCTTCATTAATCTGTTTGGCTTATCCCTTAAGGTACGTGCTATGAAACTGGCTGCCTTAGATAAAGAATAAACGAAAGAAATCTCCAGTCAAATGTTACTTCCCACGAGGAAGCTAACTTGACTGGAGATTTTTAAATACCTTATCTATAAAATCTTTGATTCTACTCTCATATCCATTCGGATTCTTACAATAACAATCTGCATGTTTCGCCTTTGCAACCAGATAAATCGCTTTATTCCTTGGTTTTGCTTCATACATCTCTTTGGACATATTGGCCGGGACCATACTATCAATCTTACCATGGATGAATAAAATCGGCGTATCGGTCTGACGAACCACTTTAATTGGCGATACCTGATGAAACCAACAGCCATTTCTTATATACATAATTGCGCTTTCAATGGGAATAAGAAATGCCGGCAAATGATAATACTGCTTTAGTTGATGCCGCAGTAACTTATTTAAATCTGAATATGGACAATCTGCAATTACACCTTTTATTCTATTATCAACACCTAAATGCAGTAGCACTGTGGCTGCTCCCATGGATTCTCCATGGGTAATAATTTTACAAGCATCACCGTATCTTTTATAACACCAGTCGACCACATTAATCAAATCATACTTTTCATAGAAGCCCATACTTGTCAGCGCTTTACCGCTGCTGCCGTGATTTCTATGATCATATATCAACACATGAAATCCTAATTTCAGAAATAATTCCATATATTTTATGCTGCCATATCTTGCATAGCCAAAGCCGTGACAAAGGATGACAATTTTTAAGTCTTTGTTATCCTCTGCTTCGACTAACTCACAGCACAGCGGATATCCATAATCGGATACAATCGTAAAGTTCTCTTTCTTTCGTTCCTTATATAATTCAAAGTCAAACTTCTTACAGTCCTTCTCTTTTTGAAAGCCTTTCTGATAAGGTAACCTGCGCGGCTTCATCAACAGATTGGACAACAACCACATAAATTCCACGAACCAAAGAACAATGAATTTAATCATACAAAAACCATGCCTCTCTAGGTATCTGAACCCTTTGAAAAAAGGTGCAAAAAATTTTTACACCTTTTTTCATCAGATCTGTATTCGTATTTATTCCCAAATCCAAGGTATTCCATACTTCAGGAAAACATGTTCTTCGTATTTATAAGGAAAAACTATACCAATTATTAATCATTCGCTCCTTTTGTCCTCTTTGACGGTATGAAACTGTCGAAGATAAACAGATCGTAATACTTGTCACTTTTATCATACTCTTCCTGAGTTTGTATGGTCCAGGCAACTGATTTGACTTTGTACAATTTACGGCAAAGGGTAAAGGATAGACTATCCTTATATACATGGTGATATGCAATAAAATCCGGTCTTGCAAGAAAGTTCAATAACAAATATTTGATTAAAAAGTGTTGAAAAAAATTACCGGTTATTTTTTCTCTAAGGAAATCTGTAGACAGCTGACCGCGAACTACCCCAGGTAAATGCTTTTTATACCAGATAAGTGCTAATGTATTGAAAGACTGTATACAATATATCCCCGTATAATTCCTTAGGGTGGCTGCTGTGACCTTACAAAGTTTTGTGGTTATTAACGGGGCCTTCAACTCAATGATAATTGGTACCTTTGTGTTAACTACTTTCAGTACCTGCTCCAAAGTAGGTATCTTCTCCTTAGAATGGAAAAGAG
>JASGEU010000143.1:0-16184 GCA_047606065.1 Mobilitalea sp. | reverse complement strand
GGAACGTCTTGTGGTATGTCAATCAGTAATTGCCCATCTTCAGGCAAGAAAGGAGACCAGATGGCATAGCTTCGGAGAGCATCTGGATTATCCGAATAAAAGTGACGAATGGCTGAAATATGTGAATTCCAGGCAGGTAAGCGGTAAGCTTGAAATTGTATATCGAGATTTGGTAAGTCGGGGTGAAATCTATGAGCATAGAGATTAATAAAGACAGCTGCACCGGCTGCAGACGTTGTATTGCAGTCTGTCCGGGAAGTCTGATTAAAACAGATGAAAAGGGAAAGGCGTATATCCGTTATCCAAGGGACTGCTGGGGATGTACCTCCTGTCTGAAGGAATGCAGGTTTAAAGCCATATCCTTCTATCTGGGAGCCGATATCGGCGGTATGGGGAGTAAATTAAGTGTACAGCTGGAAGGTGATATAGTTCACTGGCAAATTACAAAAAGTGACGGTGAGCTTACACAGATTGACGTTAACCGCAAAGCAGCCAATCAATATTAAAGAGATTACGATAAATATTATAACTGGAGGTAACTTAGGTTGAGTGAATTTACACATCTTGATGAATTAGAGGCCGAAGCAATCTATGTGATTCGGGAGGTAGCGGCAGAATGTGAAAAGCCGGTAATGCTATACTCCATTGGGAAGGACAGCTCCGTTATGCTGCATCTGGCAATGAAGGCCTTCTATCCGGAAAAGCCGCCCTTTCCCTTTATGCATATCGATACCTCCTGGAAATTTAAAGAGATGATCGAGTTTCGTGACAGAAAAGCGGAGGAACATGGAATACAGATGATTGTACATAGAAATGAAGAAGGGATTAAACAGGACATTAATCCCTTTGATCATGGTTCCGCATATACCGATATCATGAAAACACAGGCATTAAAAGAAGGCTTAAAGAAATACGGCTTCACGGCAGCTTTTGGGGGTGGACGCAGGGATGAAGAAAAATCACGTGCAAAGGAACGCATCTTCTCCTTTCGAAATGAAGCACAGGCCTGGGACCCGAAAAATCAAAGGCCCGAGATGTGGAAGCTGTATAATACCAGGATACAAAAAGGAGAAAGCATGCGTGTCTTCCCTATCTCCAACTGGACGGAAAAGGATATCTGGCAGTATATCCTTAGGGAGAAGATCGATATTGTGTCCTTGTATTATGCAAAGGAAAGACCGATTATTTACCGAGAGGGCAATATCATCATGGTGGATGATGATCGCTTGAAGCTGAAACCAAATGAAAAAGTGGAATATAAAAAGGTGCGTTTTAGAACACTAGGGTGTTATCCGTTAACAGGGGGTAATGAATCGGAAGCAGATACCTTGGAGGAAATCATTGAGGAGACTTTAGGAGCCATTACTTCCGAGCGAACCACCAGGGTAATCGATAATGAGGCAGCAGGCAGCATGGAGCGCAGAAAAAGGGAGGGATATTTCTAAATGAAGGGATTACTAAAATTTATCACCTGCGGAAGCGTGGATGATGGAAAATCCACACTCATCGGTCATATCCTGTACGATTCCAAGTTATTGTATGCGGACCAGGAGAAAGCACTGGAGCTGGACAGCAAGGTTGGCAGCAGAGAAGGAGCTATTGATTATTCCTTATTGCTGGATGGACTTATGGCAGAACGGGAACAGGGAATTACCATAGATGTTGCATATCGCTATTTTACAACAGAACACAGAAGCTTTATCGTAGCGGACACACCGGGACATGAGGAATATACGCGAAATATGGCGGTGGGAGCTTCTTTTGCGGACCTGGCTATCATATTAGTGGATGCAAAGCAGGGAGTTCTGGTTCAGACCAGAAGACATGCAAGAATATGTTCTCTTATGGGAATTCGACAATTTGTATTTGCAGTGAATAAGATGGATTTAATGGGATACAGCAGGGAACGTTTTGAAGAAATCAGTAAGGAAATACATAGCCTATCCGAGGAGTTGGATCTGGGTAAGGTTAAGATCATCCCGCTTTCGGCCACAGAGGGAGATAACCTGACGGTTAATTCACTCCATACCCCCTGGTATACGGGAGAACCGCTTTTGACTTATCTTGAAAATGTGGATATCGAGGATGCCTCTGAGACGGGTTTTTATTTTCCCGTGCAAAGGGTATGCAGACCGAATCATACCTTCCGAGGCTTTCAGGGTCAGATTGAAGCAGGAAGCGTATCGGTAGGGGATGAGCTGATGGTGCTTCCCAGTTATGAGAAAGCAATCGTAAAGAGCATTTATATTACTGACCGTGAAGCAGCTATAGCATTCAAAAACCAGTCAGTGACCCTTCAATTAGATAAAGAAGTTGATGTATCCAGAGGCTGTGTACTTACAAAGGATGCAGGGTTAACCACCAGTAAGGAACTGACTGCCACCCTTTTGTGGATGGATGATTCTCCGCTGACACAGGGAAAGAACTTCTTTGTAAAGATAGGTACCAAACTATTGCCGGGTATTGTTACGGCAATTCAGTATAAAATACATGTGAATACAGGGGAACAGCAGCCGGCAGATACACTTAGTAAGAATGAGATAGCTTCTTGTAACATAACACTATCGGAAGAGATTGTGGTTGATAAATTCTACTCGCATAAGACTCTGGGTGAGCTAATCTTGATTGATCGAATTACGAATATGACCTCAGCTTGCGGAGTTGTAACGAATACGGTTCCTTCGGAGGAAAAGATACCATCTGGTGCGGCATTTGAGTTTCAGGGCTTAGAGGCAAGAGGGGATATCTTTGAAGAATTTTATTATAATCTGGAAAGTCTGTTAGTTGCAAAATATAGAACAGTACAACACACCTATACCGTAGGGGATGAGATTCCCCTTAAGGGAGAAAGTTATCACTATCCGGAAAACTTCGATATCCTTGTGCTTAGAGATAAGGTTGCTGTTCATCTTCGCAATAAAAAGATTGCAGAGATTAAGCCGCTTTCGGAGTATCGGTATTCAGGATATCCTATCACCAATGGAAGAGGCTTTGCAATAAAAGTCAATACAGCAGACGACTTAACTACCTTCTTAACGGAATATAACGAGCAAGGTGATGGTAATGATGCTGACTTTGCAAATAAATGGCTTAGCTTTGAGACCTATCGCAGGATTATATTTCACAGTAATTATTGGATGATATAATGAAAGCGGAATGAGGTATCACAAGCTTGCTTGTGGATGCCGATTGGAGCAACAAGACCAGGAACACGTTTTTGTTCATGGTATAATGAAAGCGGAATGAGGTATCACAAGCTTGCTTGTGGATACCGATTGGAGCAACAAGACCAGGAACACGTTTTTGTTCATGGTATAATGAAAGCGGAATGAGGTATCGTAAGCTTGCTTGTGGATACCGATTGGAGCAACAAGACCATGAACACGTTTTTTGTTCATGGTATAATGAAAGCGGAATGAGGTATCGTAAGCTTGCTTGTGGATACCGATTGGACTTGATACGCAGGAAACTTATAGAAGGTTGTCTTTTAGGAAAGGTGCAGTAATTATGGCGATTGATTATTCAGGACTAAAAAAAGGTGGTTTCATGCGTCAGAAGCAAAAGGGGATGTTCTCCCTAAGGCTTCAGGTAGTCGGCGGACATGTAACCACAGAAAATCTTAAGAAAATATATGAGGTGGCAGAGAAATACGGAGACGGGCATGTTCATCTGACTTCAAGGCAAAGCGTGGAGATTCCCTTCATAAAATTTGAAGATATTGAAGCAGTGAAGGAGGAGCTGGCAAAGGGCGGTTGTAAACCAGGTGTCTGCGGCCCCAGAGTAAGAACCATTACTGCCTGTCAGGGTAATACCATATGTCCCAGTGGTAATATTGATGCTTATAAGATTGCCGTGGAGCTGGATCAGAGATATTACGCCAGAGAGCTGCCCCACAAGTTTAAATTCGGTGTTACAGGATGTATGAATAATTGTCTGAAAGCGGAGGAAAATGACGTCGGAGTGAAAGGTGCACTGGAAGTACACTGGGAGAAGGAGAAGTGTATCTTCTGCGGAGTATGTGAAAAGGCGTGTCGTACCTGTGCAATTAAAATAGAAGAGGATAATATTACCCTGGACCCGGAGAAATGTAATAATTGCGGGCGTTGCGTAAAGGCATGTCCAACGGATGCATGGATTGGCGAGAATAGTTATCTGGTATCTTTTGGAGGGCTATTTGGTAATACCATAAGTAAGGGTGATTATATCCTTCCGTTAATAAAATCCGAGGAACAGCTTTATAAAGTTACAGATGCAGCAATTCAGTTCTTCAGTGATTATGGAAAACCCAATGAACGCTTTCGCTTTACGATTGACCGGGTTGGCTGGGATAAATTCAGGGAAGTGATGAGAGAATCAATCGGAATAGAACAATAGGAGTAAAAGTTGAAAAGAAAACATTTTTTAACCAGCAAAAAGCACAGAGGGTGCTTTTCTCAAGGTAAATGTGCACCGATAAAGAGGGTAAAAGGAGGTTATTATGGCAGAGTTTCAAATTGATGAGACAATAGATATTACCGATGTAGTTTGTCCCCTGACCTTTGTAAAAGCGAAGGTAGCTCTGGAGGAGCTGGAGATAGGACAGATATTATCCATCCACCTGAAGGGAGGAGAACCGGTTCAGAATGTTCCCAGAAGTATAAAAGAGGAAGGTCAGCAGGTTCTTAAGCTAATTGATAATCAAGACGGTACTTATCATCTAATCGTAAAGAAAGTACAGGATTAGGGGGAATAACATTGGCTGTACGCGTGAATAAAGGTAATTTTGACAAGGAAGTATTAAAAGCCCAGCTGCCGGTACTGGTAGAATTTTATTCCGATTCCTGTGTCCCCTGCAAGCAGTTAGCACCAATTTTAGGTGATTTGGAAGAGGAATATGAGGACCTGATTCGTATTGTAAAGGTTAATGTTAACTTTGATGTAACACTGGCAGATACCTATCAGGTGGCTGCATCACCCACTATTCTTTTCTTCAGGAATGGACAGGAGCAGCAGCGGATAAGAGGTATCGTTAAAAAGAATGAGCTGGAGGATATTATTAAAGCCATATTGTAGGTGTGTTTGCAGACGGTAGAATAAATAGTCGATTCGGATACTTTATGTAGTTATGATATTATGGGCGTAAAAGGCGCAGGAATGGAGGTTACTATGGTATTGACAATAGCAGGAGTGAAAAAAGAAGTGAAGGATGGTATTACCATCGAAGAATTGATCGAAATTGAAAATGTAGAATCACCTTTATATGTATCCGTATCAGTAAATGATGAATTCGCACAGCGGGAGGATTTTGCTGTGAAGAAGCTTTCTGACGGAGATATTATTGAATTTCTTTATTTCATGGGTGGAGGTTGCTGCTAATGGCATTTTCCAATGAACAATTAGAACGATATTCCAGGCATATTATATTAAAAGAGGTAGGAGCCAAGGGTCAGAAGAAACTTTTGAACGGAAAGGTTCTGATTATTGGAGCCGGAGGTCTTGGGGCACCGGCGGCAATGTATCTGGCGGCTGCAGGAGTTGGCACGATTGGCATCGCAGATGCGGATGAAGTGGATCTATCCAATCTTCAACGGCAGATTATCCATGGAACGGCTGATATTGGCAAAGCGAAAGTGAAATCAGCCAAAGAGACCATGAACGCCATGAATCCCGATGTTACAGTGAATACCTATCGTACCTTTGTAACTTCAGAGAATATTATGGAATTAATTGAAGGATATGATTTTATCATTGACGGTACCGATAATTTCTCTGCCAAGTTTTTAATTAATGATGCCTGTGTCCTGGCAAAGAAACCTTTCTCCCATGCCGGTATCATAAGATTTCAAGGACAGCTGATGACCTATGTACCGGGCGAAGGCCCTTGCTATCGCTGTGTTTTCAAAAATCCACCCCCTAAGGATGCCATTCCGACCTGTAGGCAGGCAGGAGTAATTGGTGCTATGGGTGGAATCATCGGAAGCCTACAGGCTATGGAAGCAATGAAATACCTTCTTGGAGCAGGCAATCTGCTTACCGGTAAGCTGCTTACCTATGATGCCTTGCGTGGGGATTTTCGCACGGTTCCCTTACCGAAGAAGGCATCAAACTGCGGTGTCTGCGGGGAACATCCGACAATCACCGAACTCATTGACTATGAACAGGTTGAATGTGATGGAATTGTTTAGATATAGACACCGCGAGGCAAAATAGTAACAATGTGATGGAAAGTAGAGGACGTATGCTATACATAAAAGCAAAGGACTATGATATAATACTAAATCATGCAAAAGCCGGACTGCCCAATGAAGCCTGCGGATTATTAGCCGGAACGGTGGAGGAAGATAAAAAACTGGTAGAAAAGATATACGGGCTTACGAATATTGATGCCAGCAGGGAGCATTTCTCCATGGATCCAAAGGAGCAGCTGGAAGCGATCAAAGATATCAGAACCAACGGGCTGCAGTTGTTGGGTAATTTTCATTCCCACCCGGAAACACCAGCAAGACCATCGGAAGAGGATAAACGGCTGGTCTTTGATTATAGGCTGTCATATCTTATTTTATCTCTGGCGGAGGAAGAAAAGCCTGTATTAAAATCCTTCCGCTATAATGATAAAAAGGAAGTTACGGAAGAAAAGATTGAAATTATTTAAAAATACGATATACTAAGAATAAAAAGAGGGCGGACAATATGGTTCGCCTTTTGCAATGAAAGAGATGAGGTCGGCTATATGCATTGCATCAGCATAAGTTATAAGAAGGCACCGGTGCACATACGGGAATTATTTGCATTTTCTGTGGAAGAAAAACTTGCCTTTGAACGAGAAATGTGTTTAGAATATGCCCTTTCGGGATGCCTGGTAATCTCCACCTGCAACCGGAGTGAGATATATTTCAGCGGTGATAAAAGTTTTCTCCCGATTATAGAAAAGGAAGCTGCGAGGATAAAGAATGCTGATTATGCAGAGATGAAGAAGTATTTTCTGTCCTATTCCGAGGAAGGAGCCTTAAGGCATTTGTTTAAGGTGACCGGTGGTCTGGATTCCATGGTCCTTGGGGAGGATGAGATCTTACGTCAGATGAAGGAGGCTTATCAATCAGCTTTAGAACATAATCATACCAGCTATGAAATGAATATTGCCTTTCAGAATGCATTCTATCAGGCAAAGAAGATAAAGACAACAACCCGTATTTCAACAACCCCTGTCTCCATCGGGACCTTAACCGTGAATAAAATCCTTGATTATGTAAGGGAGATAACCAGTCCAACCATATTGATTGTAGGGGCAACTGGGAAGATGGGAAGCATTATTATTAAAAATCTACGAGGCAAGGAAGAATTTAAGGTAATAGGTACGACTCGAAGCGAGTGCAGGGAACTGGCGGATTATAGTGAGACAGATCTGACTCAAATGATACCTTACAGGGAACGTTATCAATATATGAAAGTAGCGGATGTTATTGTCAGCGTAACTTCAAGTCCTCATTATACCTTTACAATGGAAGAGGTTGCACAGGTACTGAAGGGGGAGAAAGCTCATAAATTATTTATTGATTTGGCGGTACCCTGTGATATTGATAAGAGTATCTTAGAACTGGAAGGTTTAGAATTAATAGATATTGATTATTTTGAACAAGCCTCCAGGGAGAATAATCGATTAAAACTGCAGGAACTTAGTAAGGCAGAGGAAATTCTTGATGTATGCGTGGACGAGACGTTGAAGGAAATATATTTCCGAAAGTTCTATGGATCGTTGGAGCAACTGACGAATCGAGTGAAAGAACAAGGGATTCAGCCAGTTTTGTATCGGCTGAAAGAAGGCTTGGATAGCCAGCAGTTTAAAGCAGTATTGGACTTGCTCGTGGAAGAAATATAGGAATTATGGGCTGGTAATAATTTTAGAACTATGGATTGGAGAAGATTATCATGGCTTACTTTCCGTTTTATATGGATATCACCGATAAATTATGGGTTATTGTAGGCGGTGGTACGATTGCACTTCATAAAATAAAGATTCTTATAGAGTTTGGTGCAACCATGACGGTAATTGCACCGGACATCCAGGAAGATATCCGATGGCTGCAACGTCAGGGAGAACTGAATAAACAATATAAAATTGAAATTCTGAAAAGAGATTTTGAAGATTCGGACATTTTAATGGCTGATTATGTAATTGCGGCCACTGATGATAATCAATTGAATTCTCATATTGCAGAGCTTTGCAGAGCACAGAATAGATTGGTGAATGTGGTGGATGTGAAGGAAGAATGCAGTTTTATCTTCCCTTCAATCCGGAAGAAGGAGAATCTGGTTGTAGCCGTATCTACAGGAGGAAATAGTCCTGCCTTGGCTGCCAAACTTAAGAAAGATTTAGAAACAGCAATTCCTGATTATTATGGTACGTTTAATGAACTCCTGGGCGAGTATAGAGAGTACATAAAGCAGAAAATAGCGGATCCAAAGGCTCGAAAGCGGTTATATCAGGAATTGATAATTCTTGCTGAAGCCAAAGGTCGAAGCCTAAGCGAAGAAGAACTTCGGGATATCATTCATCGGTATTGATTTTAGTATACGGTCAACGTGTCATTAATATATTTAAAGGGATTATATAAAAAATACATAGTGATATTTCATAAAGAAATCATGCAAAGAAGTTATATAAAGAAACTATATATAGAAACTGCATAAAGAAAACATAAGGTCAGATAGAAAACGGAAAGCGGGTGCGGGAGAATGGAGAAAGATATTATCAGGATTGGAACCAGAGGAAGTAAACTGGCATTAATTCAGACGAATATGGTTATTGATGTAATGAAACAACAGTTTCCTAAGCTTCGTTTTGAAACCGTGATAATACGTACTATGGGAGATAAAATACTCGATAAACCGTTGCAGGAGATTGGCGGCAAGGGCTTATTTATATCGGAGTTGGAAGAGGCAATGATAAAGGGTGAGATTGATCTTGCCGTGCATAGTGCCAAGGATATGCCAGCAGAACATCCACAGGAACTTGATATTCTGGGGGTATTAAAGAGAGAAGATCCCAGAGATGTACTAATTACACGGGCAACCACGGCACTTAATCATATGCCGTCAATTGTAATCGGTACCAGCAGCCAGCGAAGACAGACACAGATTGAGGAGTTATACCCTAATGCTGATTGCCGTCCGTTAAGAGGTAATGTGGATACCAGACTAAGGAAGCTTTTCGAAGGTGAATATGACGGTATTATATTGGCAGCAGCAGGCATCAAGAGATTACAGCTTGACCAGGAGGAGAACTTTAATTACCGCTACCTTGAGATTTCGGAGATGATTCCTGCGGCAGGACAAGGCATCATAGCAATTGAAGGGAAGAAGGAAGGTATCGTCAGTGAGCTGGTGAGAGCTGTATCAGACAGAACAACGGAATTGGAGCTGGGGCTGGAACGAAAAGCTTTGGAACTATTTATGGCGGACTGTCACGAACCGGTTGGAGTCTATTCAAAGGTTGAGGGAGAGAAAGTTACCCTATGGATGATGAAACGGCAGAATGGTATTGTAAAAAAACTGGTACAATCAACAGCAATGGAAAAGCGTTGGGATTTAACACGGAATATGGTTGAGCAGATATTGGAGGAGACTACGTGAGTATAGTTTATCTTATAGGAGCAGGCCCGGGTGATCCGGGGCTGATTACAGTGAAAGGTTTAGAGTATCTTAAAACCTGTGATGCGGTTATCTATGACCGTCTGGTTTCCGAGCAGTTGCTTGGGTATCTTAAGAAAGACTGCGTTCGAATCTATGTAGGGAAGGAATCCGGGAAACATTCGAAGACCCAGGAGGAAATCAACCGTATTCTGATAGAGAGCACTTTAAGCTATGAAAAGATTGTTAGGCTAAAGGGTGGAGATCCTTTTGTGTTTGGCAGAGGAGGAGAAGAAACCCAGGAATTGACCAAGCATCAGATACCATTTGAAGTGGTACCTGGAGTAACCTCGGCTATTGCGGTTCCTTCCAGTGCCGGAATTCCGGTAACACACCGTGGAATTAGCCGCAGTTTTCATGTAATCACTGGGCATACCATTGATTCTGAAAATACACTTACAGATAATTACGAAGTTCTGGCAAAGCTTGATGGTACCTTGATCTTCTTAATGGGATTAGCAGCTTTGGAACAAATAACGGAGCAGTTAATTCAGCATGGTAAGGCAGCTGATACACCGGCAGCTGTTATTTCCAATGGCACTATGATAAATGAGAGAACTGTCAGAGGAACACTTAATAATATTACGGAGAAAGTAAAAGGAGCGGAAATCTCTTCACCTGCAATCTTTGTGGTCGGTGAAGTTGCAGCACTGGAATATAAGCAAAATTATAATCTGCCATTGTCAGAGATAAGCTTTGGCATAACCGGAACAGAGCATTTTCGTGAGAAAGTGGAGAGTGGTCTTAGGCTGCTTGGGGCTAAAACGACTACAATCTGTGATATGAAGGTTCAGGAGACGGAGCATATTCATCAGCTGGAAGAGGAACTGAAGTATCTTACAGAATATCAGTGGGTTATATTTACCAGTACGAATGCAGTTCGACTTTTCTTTGAGACAATGCAGAGAATGCACATAGATCGAAGAAAGTTAAGCAGTATTAGTTTTGCAGTCATTGGAAGTGGAACCGGACAAGCGTTGGAGCAGTATGGTTATATTGCCGATTTCATCCCGGAGAGATATAATTCCAGTGAGCTTGCTGCTGAGTTTGCCGCAATTGTTGTTAATAAAAATGACAGAGTGCTAATTCCCAGAGCATTACAGGGAATGGATGAACTTACAAAAATTTTAGATGCATACAAGATAGAATATACCGAGATTCCGATTTATGATGTTACGGGAGGCATGATTGAACAGAAAGAGAAGCTGAATAGTTTGGATTGTCTGATATTTGCCAGTGTTTCCGGTGTCAATGCTTTCTTTGAGGATCTAAATAAGTCAGGCATTATATTAGCAGAGGATATGGTAATTGCTTGTCTGGGAGAAGCTACAGCGGCTGCACTGCAGCAATACTCTGTGAGGGCCAAGATAATTGCCAGAGCTAGCAATGTTGAGGGCTTGCTGGAGGCTATTACCGGATATTATAGTAATTAGAGATTCTGCGCAAATTGCCCCTTTCTTGCTTCGCAATCAGATCAGGCTCGAAACTAAAGGTGTGTTTTAAAGTTAAAAATGAAAGTATATGCATAGTACACTTCTGTTATATAAAACCCTTCGGGCTAAGGATGCGAAACTACGCGCGCGGAACAAAAGCTGTGCATTAAAAGTATTTGAACGCGAGAGTGTGTAGTGTACACTTTATTATAGAGATACAGATAAGATGAGATGTTAAAGGAGGAATAACCTATGGTGAGGATGAGGAGACTTCGGGTGAATGAAGCCCTAAGAAGTATGGTGCGTGAGAATAAGCTTGATAAATCTGATCTGGTTTATCCCATATTCGTTATAGAAGGAGAGAATGTTAAGAATCCGGTGGATTCCATGCCTGGAATTTACCAGTACTCCATTGACCGATTGGACGAAGAGATCGAAGCAATTCTTAAAAGTGGTATCAGTGCCATTTTAATCTTCGGAATTCCCGCTCATAAGGATGAGGTAGGAAGTCAGGCTTATGATGACAATGGAATTACTCAGAGGGCAATCCGGTATATTAAGAAAAAAGCACCCAGTTTATTAATTATAGCGGATATATGTCTTTGCGAATATACCTCCCACGGTCACTGCGGTCTAATAAACGAGGATAAAATTTTAAACGATGAAACCTTGCCGCTGTTATCCAGTATGGCGGTTAGTATGGCTAAGGCGGGAGCAGATATTATCGCACCCTCGGATATGATGGACGGAAGAGTAAAAGCTATAAGGGAATCCCTGGATGCCAATGGATATAAGGATCTGATGATCATGTCCTATAGTGCCAAATATGCCTCCGGCTATTATGCACCCTTTCGTGAAGCCGCCCATTCTGCACCGGGTTTTGGTGACCGGAAAACCTACCAGATGGATCCGGCAAATCGTAAAGAAGCCATAAGAGAATGTCTCTTAGATATAGAAGAAGGTGCAGATGTAATCATGATTAAACCTGCCCTTGCTTACATGGATATCATTCGTGAGGTTGCTGACCTGACGAATTACCCTGTCGCTGCCTATAATGTCAGCGGAGAATACTCCATGGTAAAGGCAGCAGCTTTACAGGGATGGATTGACGAACGTAAAATTGTAATGGAGAACCTGATTGGATTAAAGCGTGCCGGAGCGAAAATTATAATTACATATCATGCACTGGATGCAGCTAGATGGTTAGAGGAGCAATAGAATGGACAGAAGCAAATCAATTAAGTTAAATGAAAAATCGAAAACTTATATGCCGGGCGGAGTGAACAGTCCGGTCCGCGCCTTTTTGGCTGTGGGAGGGACGCCCGTATTCATCGATAGAGCTAGCGGCTCAAAACTCTTTGATGTGGATGGAAACGAATATATTGATTATGTCTGCTCCTGGGGACCGGGTATCTTAGGCCACAGCCATCCAACGGTAATCAAGGCAGTGCAGGAAGCCTGTGAGCGAGGTCTCTCCTTTGGTGCTCCAACAGAAGCGGAAGCTGTTCTGGCAGAGCTGATCCAAAGTATGATGCCCTCCCTGGAAATGCTTCGTCTGGTGAGTTCCGGTACTGAGGCAGTGATGAGTGCCCTGCGTGTTGCCAGGGGATATACAGGCAGAGATAAGATAGTAAAATTTCGTGGATGTTATCATGGACACTCCGATGGCTTGCTGGTGAAGGCGGGCTCCGGTGCCTTAACCCAATCAATACCGGATAGCAGCGGTATCCCTTATGATTATTCGAAGCATACGTTAATTGCAGATTATAATGATGAAGCTTCTGTTGAAGTGTTATTTAAGGAATACGAAGGTCAGATTGCGGCAGTAATTATAGAACCTGTTGCCGCCAATATGGGTGTTATATTACCTCAAAATGGGTTTCTTAAATTCCTTAGGGATATCACCGCAAAATATGGTTCTTTATTAATATTTGATGAAGTTATAACAGGGTTTCGTCTTAGTTCCGGCGGTGCCCAAGGTTATTATGGAGTAACACCAGATATTACAACCTTAGGTAAAATCATCGGCGGTGGACTGCCTATGGGTGCCTACGGCGGAAGACGAGAGATTATGGAACTGATTGCACCGAAGGGACCGGTATATCAGGCGGGCACCTTATCCGGGAATCCTGTGTCCACAGCTGCCGGTATTGCCACCTTGAAGCTGCTTAAGGACATGCCGGAGCTTTATTCGGAATTGGAGAAAAAGGCTGAGAAGCTGGTATCTGCATTAAAAGCTAAGTTTCAGGACAGAATATGTGTAAATCATATTGGATCTTTAGCCTGTGCCTTCTTTACTCAAAACACAGTTACGGATTATAATTCAGCAATCACCTCGGACACAGCACAATATGCGAAGTTTTTTAACCATATGCTGGAGAATGGAATCTATCTGGCACCGTCTCAATTTGAAGCAATGTTTATCTCATACGCTCATAATCAGGAGGATATTGACAAAACTATTCAAATAATAAAAAAATATAAATATTAATAAAATTGTGCTTGAAAAAAGAAATGCGATGAGTTATAATATCATTCGTGGCTGACAAAACAAGCCTGAATAAGTACAAATTGGGGTATCGCCAAACGGTAAGGCACTGGACTCTGACTCCAGCATTTTAAGGTTCAAATCCTTATACCCCAGCTAAAAGCACTTCGCGGAGAAGTGCTTTTTTCTTTACCCTAACTTCAAGTATAATTATAAAATCTCAGCTTAAATTGTTATCTGAATTAGGAGCAAATGTTTGATTACGATATTCTGAGGGAGTACAACCAAAATATTTCTTAAAAGAGCGCATAAAATGCTCACTATTTTGATAACCGCATTCAAATGATGTTTGCTTTATAGTCAAATTTGTTGAGCTAAGGAGTCGACAGGCACATTCCATTCGACTCTTTTCAATATCCTTCTGGCATGTAATACCAAAAGTGTTTTTATAAAGGAGCTGAAGATGTCCCAAACTTATATTAAGGCGGGCTGCGAGCTTAGATAAATTCCAGGTTAGTGAAGGATTACTATAAATGTCTAATCTTAATTCAACAAGTTCTTTCCTATGAAATCCCAACGAGACATGTTCCAAATGAGAAATTGAATAGAATAAAGCATGTGTTAAGTGATAATTTACAAGTTCTTGACTTTTTAGTTCAGAGTAGAATAATTCTGCAATTAATTGGAAGATAGTATATAAATTTAAGTATAATCCCAGAGTAATAATACGGTTTAGTGGTATTTCCTGAGCTTTAAAGAAGGTTTCATCGGCATCGAACTGCATCCAGTCATTAATATAGATATCTTTAACTGCACAATAATTATGTGGGGTATAAGGTGGATAGATAATTAGAGAATTAGCTGCAGTTTGATATTCTTCTCCATGAATAAAGAACTTTGCAGGAGTCTTTATTATTAATAATAAATAACAATTGTATCCATTAGGCCGATTAATTTTAAAATCAGCTCCATGTGTTCCATTACAACCCATTCTTCGTATCTGAAACATAAAAAACTCCTCTCTGATAAATAGTAGATCAGTAATCTTTAATGGTTTTATAAACTTCATATCATTAAAAAAATCATTTCAATAATTATAAATTTAAAAAAGAAGGATTTCAATATAATTATTAGTCATAAATATGGCGTAGATATGAGAGTTACACTCATAATGCTTACAACATAAAAAATTAATTTAATATGAGAATATATCAGTATAACAATGGTATATATCATTGATAAATGCAATGAACGAGTTGATACTATAATAGTAATAACAGCATTTTATTATTAAAGAGCAGGGGAAGCTGAATTTAAATGGAGGTAAGTAGATATGTGTAAAAAGAAGGGGATTTATATTGCCATAATCCTATTTATATTGCTTGTGGGAACAAGTGCTAATGTATATGGGAGCTTAAGGCAGGGTTCAAAAGGAAGAGTAGTGACATTGTTTAATGACGGTTGGAAATTTAAAAAGGTAGCAAATAATTCCGATATAAATATGAAGCAAATCGATACTTCAAATTGGGAAGAAGTGAAGTTGCCTCATACCTGGAATGCCATAGATGGCTGTGATGGTTATGCAGCAAGTGTAGTGGAGGCAGATGGTTCAATACAAAGCGTAGACAGTAATGACAATTCATATTACAGGGGTGTTGGTGGTTATCTGAAAGAATATACCTTTGCATCAGAGATTTATCAAGGGAAGAAAGTTTTTATAGAATTTGAAGGTGCAAACACCGTTACAACTCTGTATATCAATGGTAAAAAGGTGGGAAAGGCTCATAAGGGTGGCTATGCTGCCTTTCGCTATGATATTACAGGTTACATAAAACTGGATCAAGTTAACATAATTGCTGTAGCTGTAGATAATTCTAGAACAACAGACATTGCGCCAATTGACTGGGAAGGAGATTTTACAAAGTTTGGAGGTATTTATAGAGATGTATCCATCCTTGCAGTTGATAAGATTCATATTGATCTTATGGATTATGGATCAGATGGTATCTATGTTTCCACAGATAATGTTTCAAGTAAAAGTGCTGATACAAACATTAAGGTAAATATTACAAACGATGACAGGCAATCTCACGAGATTACAGTAAGAGCAGAAATCAGCTCTAAATCCGGAAAGATAGTAGCAAAAAAAGAGGAAACTCTTGAGTTAAAAAATGGAATAACCGCTGCCGTCACGATGAACTTACCGATTACAAAGCCGCATCTTTGGAAAGGTATCAATGATCCTTATTTATATGATTTAAAGATAACTCTGTTGGCAGATAATTATATTGATGAAAAAATAATTAAGTTTGGATATAGAAGTTTTCAGTTAAGCAACACGAAGGGCCTATTACTGAATGGTAAGAAATATAATGTAAATGGCGTTAACTATCATCAGGACAGCTATGAGAATGGCTGGGCTATGACAAGTGAACAATATGAAAGAGATTTTTCGATTATGAAGGAAATGGGTGTAACAGCAGTACGTTTTGCTCATTATCAGCATAATCAATATGAATATGAGTTGTGTGATAATGAGCAAAACGTACTGCTGTTACACCCATTTCCTTCATAATCGAAAAATCTCTTTCATATTG
>JASGEU010000142.1:0-7952 GCA_047606065.1 Mobilitalea sp. | reverse complement strand
TATATCTTGCAATTAATTTAATTCAATATCATCTAGTAATTCCTGAAATATTGTAGAAGATGATAGTGAACTGGAATTGGTTGCTAAAATATTTCAGGAATTACTAGATGATATTGAATTAAATTAATTGCAAGATATAAGATAAGATGAAAATAGGTGATGAAATGCCTGATAATCAAGAATTATTTAAGAATTTATTAAAACAGAACGGATTAAAGGTTACCACTCAGAGGGTTGCAATTCTTGAAGTGTTAGACAGCATGCCGGGTAGGCATTTAACAGCAGAAGAAATATATGACTGTGTTAGAGTCAAATACGCGGATATTGGAATTGCCACTGTTTACCGGACGATTCAGATGTTATCGGAATTAAATCTAATAGACAAATTGAATTTAGATGATGGATATGTGCGCTATGAGATTAGCAAACATGACAGGACGGACACCAGTCACCATCATCATCATTTAATATGCCTCGATTGTGGCAATGTTTTTGCATTCCAGGATGATCTGTTAGAGACTTTGGAAGAGCGGATTAAAACGACAACGGGGTTTGAAGTGGTCGATCACGAGGTAAAGTTATACGGTCACTGTAATAATTGCACGGGCAAATAATCTATAAAATCTATATCTACAGGCCTTAGAGCTTGTTTATACCTTGCACTTAGTTAATGGATAGAACTTACATAAAACCATTGGAGGTGCAAATTTGAAGGAAAATGAAAAAATAATGAAACAAACAGATTTAAAAGGAGTTAAAATTATTCCACTTGGTGGATTAGAACAGATAGGCATGAATATCACAGCAATTGAGTATGAAGACTCAATTATTGTAATTGACTGTGGATTGTCCTTTCCGGAAGATCAGATGCTGGGAATTGATTTAGTAATCCCGGATGTCACATATCTTAAGGAGAATATTGATAAGGTAAAGGGTTTTGTAATAACCCATGGACATGAAGATCATATTGGATCACTGCCTTATGTATTAAAGGAAGTAAATGTTCCGATTTATGCGACAAAGCTTACAACTGCGATTATAGAAAGCAAATTAAAAGAACACAATTTATTAAAAAACACCAAGCGTAAAGTAATTAAATATGGTCAATCCATTAATCTTGGATGCTTCCGTATTGAATTTATCCGCACAAATCATAGTATTGCGGATGCAGCTATGCTGGCAATATATACACCAGCGGGTATTATATTCCATACGGGTGACTTTAAGGTGGACTACACACCTGTATATGGTGAACCAATTGATTTACAAAGAATTGGCGAGATAGGTAAGAAGGGTGTACTTGCACTATTATGTGATAGTACCAACGTGGAACGTGCCGGATATACAATGTCGGAGAGTTCTGTAGGTAAAACCTTCGATACCATATTTGCAGATAATGCAAGACAGAGAATTATTGTTGCAACCTTTGCCTCTAATGTAGATAGGGTTCAACAGATCATTAATTCCGCAGCAAAATACGGAAGAAAGCTCGTAGTTGAAGGCAGAAGTATGGTAAATATCATCTCCGTAGCAACAGAACTTGGTTATATCAAAATGCCGGAGAATATGTTAATTGATATTGAAATGATGAAGAACTATACAGACGATCAGTTGGTATTAATTACAACTGGAAGTCAGGGAGAAACCATGGCAGCTTTACCCCGTATGGCAGCTTCTATCCATAAAAAAGTATCTATAAAACCTGGCGATGTTGTTATCTTAAGTTCTACACCTATTCCGGGGAATGAAAAAGCGGTATCTAAGGTTATCAATGATCTTTCCATGAAGGGTGCTAAAGTTATCTATCAGGATACCCATGTATCTGGGCATGCTTGTCAGGAAGAAATTAAATTAATCTATACCTTAACAAAACCTAAGTATGCTATTCCTGTACATGGTGAATATAAACACCTGATCCGTCACGGAGAATTAGCGCAATCCCTGGGAATTCCGAAGGATAATATATTTATTCTGTCTTCAGGTAAAGTATTGACCTTATCACAGGAAAAAGCAGCGATTACAGGTGAAGTTACTGCACAAGGTATTCTTGTAGATGGTCTTGGCGTCGGTGATGTTGGCAATATTGTCCTTAGAGACAGACAGCTATTATCTGAAAATGGATTAATTATTGTTGTCATTTCTTTAGAAAAATACAGTAATCAGGTTCTGTCTGGTCCCGATATTGTATCCAGAGGTTTTGTTTATGTCAGAGAATCTGAGAACTTGATGGAAGAGGCACGCGAGATAGTTGATAAAGCACTTGATAAATGCTTAAGCAAAAAGAACGCGGACTGGGGCAAGATGAAGACTGAGATCAGAGATTCCCTGGGTGATTTTATCTGGAAGAAGACAAAGAGAAATCCAATGATTCTTCCTATCATCATGGAAGTGTAGACTAAGTATATAGATAAATTTATTAAGGCAAAGACTTGTAGCTAGTATGCAGGACTTTGAGGAAATGAGGCAAATATGGCAAACAACTCAACGTCAATGAAGATAACTTTAAAAATATCCAGCTTTATTTTTCGATTATTATTAAATATTGCTTTTTATATTCTTTTAGTTATTATGATAGTCAACTTTAGCAGAACAGCATATAATTTTACCTATCAGCTATATGGTAATGCAACCGTAGACCCTGTCGGCTCTGGTAAAGAGATCATATTTCAGATAAAAAAAGGTGAAAAGACTATGGACATTGCTACAAAGCTTGAGTTGTATAATGCCATTGAAAATAAGTATTCCTTTTATTTGAAGACGAAATTACAGGAATATAATATTATGCCAGGAACCTATCAATTATCTTCGGATATGACCTATACCCAAATTCTTAATATTATAACGGATTACTCTGCTTCAATAATTCAAGAAGAAGATCCCGAAGCGGAAGAAGAGGAAGCGGGTTCAGATGCGGATTCTAATTAATGAAACCACAGAGAAACACAGTTTCAGCTTCAAGAAAGGTTAGGAACTTATGATTGTAAACGAAAGAATTACTGCATATATCAATTCCTTAGAACCTGAACTTACACCGGAGCTATTAGCACTGGAAAAGGAAGCACTGCAAAAGTATGTGCCTATTATAAAAAAAGAAACGCAGGGAGTATTAAAATTCTTACTCCAGCTGCAGCAACCTAAACGTATCTTAGAGGTCGGAACAGCCATTGGCTTTTCCGCCCTCTTTATGAGTGAATATAGTAACAAAAATTGCAGCATTACAACTATTGAAAAGGTTCCAATGAGACTTGAGGAAGCAGTAAAAAACTTAAAGGATGAACGATTTACTCAAAGAGATAAAGTTAAACTTCTGCAAGGGGAAGCCCTTGAAATTCTTAGACAGCTTGTTCAGGAGAAACAACAATACGATATGATTTTTCTGGATGCAGCAAAGGCTCAATATATGAGCTTTTTACCAGAGCTAATGAAGTTACTTGAAGTCAGGGGAATGTTAATTACAGATAATGTTCTACAGGATGGAACTGTTACTCAGTCGAGATATAGTATAACAAGACGTGACCGTACAATTCACACCAGAATGAGAGAATATCTCTATGAAATAACACACATGGAGGAACTGTCATCCGTTGTATTATCGGTAGGTGATGGTGTGGCACTAAGTCATCGTAATTAAAGTTATTGTAAACTGTTCGGTACCTTTACAGTTAGTGGGCATGATAGGATGCCTTAGAAAGAAAGAGTGATTACATGTTAGAGAATATAAAAAAGCCAGAGTTATTAATTCCGGCTGGCAATTTAGAAACACTAAAGACTGCCGTTATGTATGGTGCCGATGCAATTTATATTGGTGGCGATATGTATGGACTACGTGCAAAAGCAAAGAATTTCTCCATGGAGCATATGAAAGAAGGAATTGCATTCGCACATCAACACGGTAAAAAGGTCTATGTAACTGCTAATATCACCGCTCATAATCAAGATATGATGGGGATAAGGGCATATTTTAGAGAACTGAAGGGGTTTGGTGAACATCAGCCGGATGCAATTATTATTTCAGATCCAGGGGTGTTCAGTGTTGCTATGGAAGAAATTCCTGATATAGAACTTCATATTAGTACCCAGGCAAATAATACGAACTATGAAACATATCGTTTCTGGCATAAGTTAGGTGCGACCAGGGTAGTATCAGCAAGAGAATTATCTCTTTCTGAATTAATTGAGTTACGCTCTAAAATTCCTGCTGACATGGAAATTGAAACCTTTATTCATGGTGCTATGTGTATTGCATATTCTGGCAGATGCTTGTTAAGTAATTACTTTACCGGAAGAGATGCAAATTTAGGTGCTTGTACACATTCCTGCAGATGGAGATATCATGTGGTTGAAGAATCCAGACCGGGTGAGTATTTACCAATTGAAGAGAATGAACGTGGTACCTATATCTTTAATTCCAAGGATCTTTGCATGATTGAATATATTCCAGAACTTGTGAAGGCAGGAATAGACAGCTTCAAAATTGAAGGCAGAATGAAAACTGCGTTGTATGTTGCTACGGTAGCCAGAACCTATCGTAAAGCTATTGATGATTTCTTTGAAGAGCCTTCCCTGTATGAGAAGAATAAAAAATGGTATATGGAAGAGGTACGAAAAGGAGTTAACAGACAGTTTACCACTGGTTTCTTCTTTGATAAGCCAAAGCATGAGGACCAGATTTATGATCATAATACTTATGAGAAAGCATACACCTATCTCGGAACTATTGCAGGTGAAAAAGATGGGTTATATGAATTAGAGCAAAAGAATAAATTCAGCGTTGGTGAAACCATAGAAGTAATTAAGCCAAGTGGATTGACTTTAGAAGTAGTTGTAATGGGTATGAAGGATGCAGAGGGTGTATCTATGGAGAGCTGTCCTCATCCGCAGCAGCTAATTTACATTGATCTTGGTGTTGTTCTTGAAGAATATGATATTTTAAGACGAAAAGAGGACGAAGTATAATTCTTTTTTAAGAAAAAAGTAAGTCCTTCTGTCCTTTTTTAAGAGGGATAGGCACTTTATGTCAATACCGCACATAACATATTAACAACACATTCAGTATTGAGGGTGCTTATCCTGTGAAGTCGTTTCCAAAACCGCTAAGCACCAAGGAGGAATCTGATTATTTACAGCGATGTAAAGAAGGCGACAAAGACGCCAGGGATAAACTAATTGAACATAATTTGAGGTTGGTAGCACATATTGTCAAAAAGTACAATATGATTGACAAGGAAACGGATGATTTGATATCGATTGGTACCATCGGACTCATCAAGGCAATCGATACCTTTGACGACGAAAAAGGAATACGTCTTGCTACCTATGCTTCCCGTTGCATTGAGAATGAGTTATTAATGATGCTTAGAGGCGGAAGACATTTATCAAAAGAAGTATTTTTATATGACCCAATTGGTTCGGACCGAGAAGGTAACGAAATTAATCTGTTGGATATCATTGAAGAGACCGAGGTCGATATTGTAGAAAATATTGTTCTTGAGGATGATATCAAAAAATTATACAGTATGATTGGGCAGGTTTTAACAGACAGGGAAAAAGAAATCATCTGTCTTCGGTATGGTTTAAGCAATCGGAAAGAAGTAACACAGCGAGAAATCGCTAATAAGCTTGGGATTTCCAGAAGTTATGTCAGCAGAATTGAGAAAAAGGCTTTAAAGAAATTAAGAGAGTGTTTTGAGCCATAGTAAAACAAACTTTAAAGGGCAGGAAGTAGAAAAAGAACGGATACTGAACAGTGTCCGTTCTTTTTTTGTCTTTACATAGGAGCAATCAACCTAATTAGATGAAATTAGTTAAAAGTCATATTTGTTTTAAATGTTAATGTAACGTTATTTACTACATGATTTTTGGTGATTTTGCTTCTTTATTAAATAAGTTGGCTTATTCAGCAAAAAAGGTTTTAGTATTAATGTACATATATATCGAAAATTTTCGAAATTTATACTATACTTTTTTAAAACACTAAGATATAATGGGGCATAGTGAGGAGTTTCAAGATTGTTTGCAAATTCTGATCGGATGCTAAATCATAAAAGTGGTATATGATTTAATGGAAATAGTTCATTTGGAGGAGGTACTTATGAAAAAAAGGTTACGATTTGCGGGAACATCGCAACATCATGTGAAACAAAAATCAGAGGATTTACCTGTGAAGAAGAGCAGCGGTGTACATAAAGTAAGGTTTGGTATTTTGCCAAGACTTATTATGGGATTTGTGATACCAGTTGCTTTTATTATTGTATTGGGAGTGATATCGTATAAAAAAGCTTCTGAGGGATTGTTATCCAACTATGAGCAGGCAACAGACAACACAATTTCCATGGCAACTGGTTACCTGGAGTATGTCGTAAGTTCTGTGGATGCGTTGAGTGTAAAATATTCTGAGGATAAAACTTTATCTTATTTTACAAGGGGGCTGGTATATACCGACAAGCAGGAACGCCTATCCTACGTAATGACAATGAATAATGAGTTTTTAAAGACAGCTAATTTGGAGAAGTTTATTGAAAACTTACATATTATCGCCAGTGAAAATATACCTGTTCTCACAAGTGACATGGAGAACCTGTATGGGTTTTATGACGAGTTTCTGCAGTCAGAGGAAGGCAGTAATCTAAAAGATGATAAGGAATATTACTGGATCGGCAGTCATCCTCTTCTCGATGAAAATATTGACCTTGATGGAGAAGATTACGCAATCTCGCTAGTTCGTAAATTTCCGGATTCTGATGCCTGTATCGTGATTGACATTGGGGCGGATGAAATTACAGCTTTCTTAAAGGAACTAGATCTTGGAGAAAATAGTATTGTGGCATTGACGACAGCAGAGGGCAAGGAAATTATTATCAAGAGTGGTGTCGCTGAAGGAGAGTCAACGGACACAGACTTTAGTTTTTTAAATCAGGAATACTATAATAAAGTGAAAAATGATACATATCTGAAAAAATCAGAGTATGTTGAATACAAATCAGCACAGCATTTATTCATGTATAGTAAGCTGGGAGACACCGGATTGACCATCTGTGCATTAATTCCCAAGTCAAGTTTTATGCAGCAAGCAGGAGAAATTAGAATAACAACAATTATCATTGTGTTCCTTGCCAGTATTCTTGCAGTTACCATAGGTATAGTGATATCAAAAGGTATAGGTCAGTCACTTAAGAATATTAACAAAAAACTTCTGCAAGTATCGGAAGGAGATTTAACAGTTCATGTAAGTGTAAAGAGAAAAGATGAGTTTGCTATTTTAGCAAGTAATATTATGGACATGCTCAATAATATGAGATCCCTAATTCAGAAAATGGATCACGTCAGTGGTCTGGTATCTGTGTCAGCAGCTAATGTAATGGAAGCATCTAAATCAATTGCACTTTCGAATTCAAATATAACAAAAGCCGTAGATGAAATTGGGAAAGGAATTGAAGGCCAGGCAGAAGATTCACAGAACTCTCTTACACAGATGGATGAATTATCTAAGAAAATTAGTATGGTATATTCCAATCTAACAGAAATAGAAGGTCTGACAGAGGATATGAAGCAAATGGTTTCAAATGGAATTCAGACCATGGGATTACTTACAAAGCAATCAGAGGCAACCAATGACATTACCAGATATGTGGTTAATAACATAGAAGCTTTGGAAGAAAAGACGAAATCCATCGCTGATATTATTCAGGTAATTAATGATATTGCCGATCAAACAAATCTGTTATCACTCAATGCATCTATTGAGGCAGCCAGGGCAGGAGATGTTGGTAAAGGGTTTGCGGTTGTAGCAACTGAAATTAGAAAACTTGCACATAAATCAATGACAGCTTCAGATGAGATTAAAGAGGTAATCGATAAAATTATGCAGCAAACAGCAGATACGGTTGTATCAGCAAAAGAAGCGCAGACTGTAGTTAGTATGCAGAATGAGGCAGTTAGCCAATCCATTGACG